>CALBOC010000001.1 GCA_937896705.1 uncultured Micrococcaceae bacterium
GGTGAGTTGCTGATGGGCGTTGAGACTGAATTCCTCGCGCCATAAGGGCGACGTCCCATCAATGGCCATATCGGCCAGCATCTTGCCGTATGACGGGGCGAATTTAAAGGCGTTGCCGTGCATTCCGGTCGCATAAATGATGCGCACGTCATCGGGCAGACGATCGAAAATCGGGATCTGGTTCGAGGCATAGCTATCGTGATGCACTGAAGATCGCACCGGTGAGGCGATCAAATCCGGGACACACTCGGCGACGATCGCTCCGATATAGGCCAGCTGTTCCGGCGTGTAATCTTCAGGTCGCTCATCCGGGGAGATCGGCCTCACCCACGGTTCTGGGTAGGTGCCAATTTTAATGCTGTAGCCGTCCAGCGTTGGTGCGCCGAACCAGTGGGTGACCGTGCCGTCTGCTTCGACGCGGTCACGCATAAACACCGGGAACACTTCGGGCTGGAACTGGTCAATATTCCTCGGCATGGCCCAGGTCAGCCCGATCGGTCGGACTTCAACATAATCGCTGAGCTGCGGTAACAGTTGCCCGGTCCAGGACCCGATAGTCACAATCACTTGCCCGGCCAAAAAGACACCGTTATCGGTCGTGATCTTGACCCCATCGGGACCCGACTGCAGGTCGGTGACTCGCGTATTGAAATACAGTTGGGCGCCGTGGTCTTCGGCGGCCGTGTGTGCTGCGGTGACAGCGACTTCCGGGCGCAGAGCCCCACCGCGTGTATCGAGGATGCCGATGTCACCTGGGTCCGGACTAAATTGCGGATACCGCCGGTGCAGTTCATCGGCGCTGAGTATTTCGTGTGGCAGATCGTAGCGCTCCACCACATCGCGCGTGGTGCGCATGGCCTCGAAATCCGGTGGCCCAATGCTAAGCGCCCCGCACTGATCTAAGATCGACCGGTTCGAGATGGTTTCTAACCCACGCCACAAATCAATCGAAGCATCAGCATGGTCGTTGAAGACCGGGCCCTCTTTGACCGCGGTGCGAAATAGCCGTGATTCACCGGCATAAGAGGACCGCAGGTTGACCTGAGCGTGGGCATCGATCCCGACGACCTTCAGATCAGGTTGCTGGCTGAGCTGCCACAGGGTCATCGATCCGATAGTTCCGGCTCCGATGACCACCACATCGGCGTGTTCCACG
>CALBOC010000002.1 GCA_937896705.1 uncultured Micrococcaceae bacterium
CATTGGGCGGGGTGGTCTTTCCAGTAGCTGAATTCACTGGCAGCGTGATCATCGACTACCTGCCCTCGGCCGCGCTGGGCAACGGGCTGCGTGCCGCGCTGGTTGACGGTACCTTCGATGCGGGTTCATGTGTCATCTTGACGCTCTGGGCAGTGGTATTTAGCTTGGGCACTATACGCTGGTTTAAGTGGCGTTAACATGCCGGACACCGTCCCGGTACCGCACGCACCGCAAACATACCTAAGAGGATTTTACAGATGACAACTACAGGCGACCTGACAAACCGTCGCTGGTACGACGCCCTGCTGCCGCGCACATTCACCTTGTGGACGATGGTGTTGGGTGTAGCGTCCGTCGTGTCACAGGCCGGCATTATCGTTACCGGTGGTGCTGTCCGACTGACCGCTTCGGGTCTCGGCTGTCCCGAATGGCCACGATGCACCGAGGATTCCTTTGTCAACACCCCGGAGATGGGGATGCACGGCGTCATCGAATTCGGGAACCGGCTACTGACCTTCGTGCTGGCCGCGATTGCGGTGCTGACCATCCTGGCTCTGCTGCGGTTACGCAAGACACACCGCAACTTATTCGTCATGTCAGTCATCTTATTTCTGGGGATCCCAGGGCAGGCCGTCATTGGTGGTATCACCGTGTGGACCGATTTGAATCCGTGGGTCGTGATGTTGCACTTCTTACTCTCGGCTGCGATGGTCTCCATAGCGGTGTTCATGGCCCACCGGATTGGGGCTGAACGACGTGCTCGCAAAGCAGGCGCGCATCCGGTTCGCTTACAAGATGGGGCTTCGACACCGCTGATCAAACTCCTCGCCGTGGTTATCTATGTGACCGGTTGGGTCGTGCTCATTGTGGGCACCGTGGTAACCGGTACAGGGCCCCACGGTGGTGATCCGGCCGCACCGCGTCATGAGTTTGATCCCCTAGTGGTCACACGCTTACACGCCGCACCGGTGTACCTGATGACCGCGCTGGCGATCGTGCTGCTGATCGTGATGTACCGGCTGGATACCTCGCAGCGTCAACGACGAGCCGTGTGGGGTTTCACCGCCGTGCTGATCTTCCAAGCTCTGGTCGGGTTCTATCAACACTTCAACGGATTGCCCATCCTGGTGGTCGGGTTCCACATGCTGGGCACCGGATTGGTGATCTGGACCATGACGGTGTTGCTGGACGTCTTCACATCCCGCTATGAAACCCATCCCACGGAAGCCGAACAACGGCACGACGAACCCTCGCCCACCTTGGCAAGCGCGTAACCCACGGTCCTTCCTTAGGAAACACTGCGCCAGCTGCTCTGAATGCGGCTGGCGCAGCCGTTTAACCAGACTCAAGGTCGTCATTGTGCCAACACCGATTAGCGGGCTAGCTGCCGAAGTCCTCGGCCCACCCGGGAGTGTAGGCAGATGATGCCGGTGGTACATGATCGAGGGTAGTACCGATCCACGCGCGGGTTTGAAGCGTCTTAGGAGATAGCAAAAGGACACCCAGTGATCCCACCGGGTGTCCTGTCACTTCATGGAGTTTGTGTTATTGCCCTAGACCCGGATCACTCTGTTGTTCTTCTTCTGTGGTATCCGGTTGCTCGTCGGAGGGGCCATCCGATTCGATCTCTTCGTACCACAGGGCACTGATCATGCCAGTGTCATCGACCTGAAGATGGAGATCCACCGGTTGGGCCGTCAGATCGGGCGTCAGCCGGGTGATGCCGTAGTTCGACTCCGGTTCCTCATACTCCGACGCCACATAGGGCAAGTGGGGACGTAACTGGGAGTTGAGCGTACCCACGAGGGAATCGACGGGGATTTCTTCAGTCAGTTCCGGGGAGACCCGCGAATACCAGTCACGTTTGTCTATGGCACGGACACCATTGATTTCTTCCACCACCCACTGGGACATGTTTGCCACGTCGGTGTCAGGGAAGGTTGTTTGGGCCACGTGCGTTGGTGCTGCACCTTGGTCTGGCAGATCATCAGCGAGCTCAGGGTCGGCCGTGCATCCGGTGAGCGCCACGGTGGTAGCAAAGAGGGCGGTCAGAACGACGTTACGGGGTGTAGTCAATGGCATAGTTTATGGTGCGGTGACCATGTCGCCCATGAGCGGAGCACCGACGAATGGATCGACGGCAAGTGCGACGAAAATCAACGTGAGATAGGTGATGGAAAGGTGGAAGACTCGCATGGCCTTTTTGTCGTTGAAATCGGGGCGCTGCGATTCGCGGTAGAGCTTATGAGCCTCGTAGATAAACCAGCCGCCGGAAACCGCTGCGGTCGCGGTATACACGATGCCGGCCCAGCCCATGGGCACCAGCAACAGGGAGATGATCACGGTGGCCCAGGTGTAGAGCACCACCTGCGAGGAAACCCGACGTGATGTTGCGATCGCCCCAAGCATCGGGACATCGACTTCCTGGTAGTCCTCTTTGTACTTCAAGCTCAGCGGCCAGTAGTGCGGTGGCGTCCAGAGGAATATCACGATGAACAATACGACAGCAGGCCACTCGACGGTGCCGCGGACAGCGGCCCAGGCGATGAGGACCGGAAATGCGCCGGCCAAACCGCCCCAGATAATGTTCTGTTCCGTGCGACGTTTCAGAATCAGTGAGTACACCACGACGTAGAAGAAAATTGCAGCGACGCCGAAGGCAGTAGCCAACCAGTTCGTGCCGACTGCCAGGATGCCAATCGCTGCGAACGTCAAAACCCACGAAAAGATCAGCGCTTCGCGCGGCGTGACCTCGCCGGTTACCAGCGGGCGGTTCTTGGTGCGCTGCATGTATTTATCGATGTCACGATCGATGTAGCAGTTAAACGAGCCGGAAGCGCCAGCGGCCAGTGCCCCGCCAACCATCGTGGCCAGCACCGTCCAAAGGTCAGGCCACCCGCGTTGTGCAAAGATCATCGTCGGTAGGGTCGTCACCAAGAGCAATTCGATCACTCGGGGCTTGGTGAGGGATAGATAGGCTTTCGCCTTGCGGCGGAACCCGATCTTTTGTCGAGTCGGCTCCGAAGCGTTGGAAGACGGAACGTCTTGTAGGGCGGCGGACTCTAACGAAGTTGACATCAATACTCTCTGGCTCTAAGTAACAAGTCAGTAAACCTTTGGCGACCTGAACATGTCGGTGCCTCTATCTAGTGTAACTGCTGTGCAACGCCTCGCGCGCAAATCTTGGTGCGACCTCGTATTTGCCCGGTAAGCTTAGAATGAGTCTTGCATCTGCAACTTCTATACCGCACTTACCAAAACCTTTCAGGAAGGCATTTCGTGGTCTCCTCCGCTACAAATCCATCAGACACGACGACTGCACTCAACCGACATCTTCCCGCTCGAGAGTATGTCTACTCTGATAAGGATCAACGTGTAGTCGACACGTTGAGGG
>CALBOC010000003.1 GCA_937896705.1 uncultured Micrococcaceae bacterium
AGCTGGTGGTCCCGCCGTTGGCCCAGGGGTCGCGGTGATCAGCATCTTCGACCGGATTATTACACCAGGGGGTGGCGCAGGTGTCATCGCGGATGGCCAACATCTTGGATAGCCCTGCAGGAAACCGCCGCCGGGTGGACTCCAGCGCGACGAGTTGACCATCAGTAGCCCTGGTGTACATCCGGCGGAAAAACTTTGCCGCCGCAGGGTCGACCAGCCAGCGTTTGACCATCCCGGCAGGCAGTGGTCCGTGGCCGGGGATCCAGGCCGGGACGTCATCATCCCCAAAGAGGCTGGTATCCTGCATGACGACCACGACTTCAGCGGTCACTCCAGCAGCGGTGGTCTGGCCGGTCAGCAGCTCGACGAACACATCAGCCATGGCCTGGTCCCGGTTCAAGGGCTCAATATCAGAGGTGCCACCCCCGGCTTCGGCTGGGCGTCGGTGGTGGGTGGCTAGGCGTTGGTTGGCGATTTTCGTCAAGGCATCCATCACCGCTACCGCCTGATGGGTGGGTAGTTCGGCGGTGAGATAGCACATTCCATCACCGGCTGGGTCCATGGTCACCCGACGCCGCTGGCGGGCATTATCCGCGGCTCGTTGTTCAGCAGCTGCCCGGTCTAGCCGGTAGGCGTGGCCTTCAATGAGTTTGCGTAACTGCGAGCTGGAGGCTTTCCCTAACCGGTGGGCAATCAGCGCATCGATGTCTTTGCGGTGGGCCTCTGAGAGGTGGTTGGTTTGGTCGGCCACGATCCGTGCATGATATTCACTGACCCGACCCTCGGCTAAAGCCGTATACGTGTTCGGTAACACCGTCCCCAGGGCAATGGCCATATGCGTCAACGCGGCCCCCACGAACGGGGATTCCCCACGAGCTAACCCGACTTCAGCTTCTATGCCCTTGAGCTGCTCCGTGGTGGTGATCCGCAGCCTAGCCTCATTTTCCTGACGCTGCTCAACAAAAGCATGCGTCGCCTTCGCTTGGGCGGCCGCCAAGGCGCGCTTGGCGCGTTCTAAATGCTGCAACCGATCAATATTGTCCTCTTCGGACACAGCCGTCGGCATCGAGGCCAGGGCGTCGATAAACTCCTGAACTCGTTGTCCCATATCAACTGCTGTTTCCATACCTCAAGGGTACCTATTCACATGGACATG
>CALBOC010000004.1 GCA_937896705.1 uncultured Micrococcaceae bacterium
CCTCGGCTCTGCCACGGTCGAGCAGCTCGAGAGGGTTGATGCCCTCGTTGCCGAGCATGCCGTGCGCTGCGGCGGACGGGGCGTTGCGTGGTTGGCGGGCATCGACGACGGTGACACTCCGACGCGCTCGGGCCAGCACCAGGGCCGCATTCAATCCGGCAGCTCCGCCGCCAATAATGATCACATCTCGTGTGGGCTGGGAATGCCAAGTGCTCATAGTTTTACACTGCTGGATTCAGGATGGCGAGGACAACCCCTCTGGTGCGAAAAATTTTGGTGTGCACCTCTTATTTTCGTCAGAGGGCCTCAAGCACCGCGCGTTCGAAATTTGTGACGTGGCACACCGCAAGTTGCTCAGCTTTTTCTGGATCGCGTTCCAATACCGCTTGGATGAGTTCGCTGTGTTCTTCCACGTGGCTGCTGATCACGTGCAACCGTGGCATCACATAGTTCCACATGCGCTGTGACAAGGTAAAATACTGTTTGAGAGTGTGTTCGATGTATCGGTTATCCATCGCTTGATAGATCGCTTCATGCATGCGGGCATCGGTCTCTAGCAACCGATCAGCTCGGGTTTCATCGATGTTTTGCAACTCCTCATACGCTGCCACGAGGTCACGTCGGAATGCCTCGGAAGTCGCTTGTGCCGCTTTAGCGGCCGCATAACCCTCCAGGACACGCCGCGCCTCAGAGATTTGGCGAAGATCGCGCACGGTGACTTCTGGCACGAATGCACCGCGGTGTGGATAAATGTCCAGGAGGCCCTCGGAGCGGAGCCGGCGCATAGCCTCGCGCAAGGGGGTTCGACCGATCCCCACGCGTTCGATCATGAGTTCTTCGTCGATGAGTTGACCCGGGCCGAGCTGGGCGGAAATGATCAGTTCACGCAGCTGTTCATATGCTCGCTCAGCGAGCGTGCGGTGGACTGGTGAGCGTTGGCCCATTGTGTATAGCTCTTCCTTAACTGACTTGAAGGTGTGTCAAACCAGTCTAGCGGTCCGGCACACCCTCTCATCTGGGAGCAGCAGTTAGGTCAGCGAGTCTTCTTTCGTCTCGGGTGCCCAAACAATCGAAGCGATCAACCCCACAATGGGAAAGACGGCCATCAGCAGCATTGTTACAGCGCCGCCGAAAGTGGCCATGAGCCACGGCAGCATGTATGTCACTAATGCAGCCGAGATGCGAGAAAAAGCGGCAGAGAAGCCGATACCTGTACCACGGACGCGAGTGTCAAAAATTTCACTGGGGTAGACATACTGAATGTTGTTGGCCGCTGGCGCCATGAACAAGTACAGCCCGAACAAGAAAATCACCCAGGTGCTGGTTTCAGGCATTAGACCGAGAGCCACCAGGGTAGCTGCGATAATGGCGAAGGTGAGAATCACAAACCCTCGGCGGCTAAGCCAGTGGAGCAGCAGCAATCCGAAGCCTGCACCAGCCAGCTGAATCATGTTCAGGACTATTTCGGTTCCAGTAGTTTGTGTCACACCGAGGCTGTCAAAAACGGGGGTGAGGAACGTGAAAATGGCAAAGAACGGGCCCACCTGGCAGAACCAGAACAATCCGGAGTAGAGGGTGGTGCGCCAGTTATCGCGAGTGAAGATCTCACGTAGTGACGGATTTGACTTATCTAGTACCACCTCAGGGATGTGGTAGCCCTCACCATAGTGTTTAAGCACCACTGCTTCAGCTTGTTCGACGCGACCTTTAGCTTTAAGCCACATTGGTGTCTCTGGCAACCTGGTGCGTAACAGGAACACGATGAGCGCCGGGATGGCACTAGTTGCCAACAGCAGGCGCCAGTTCTCACCGGTCCATGCGATTCCAACCAGAAAAGCGCACACAAAGCCGATCATCCAGAAGACGGCAAAATTCCCCAGGATGACGCCGCGACCTTTACGCCGAGAGAACTCGGCTAGCACTGCGGTGCCGACCGCATATTCGACGCCAATGGCTAGTCCGAGAGCTAAGCGGATAAGTACCAGGTCCCAGACCCCGACCGTTGCCAGTTGCAAAAGGGACAGCGCCACAAACGCCAAAAGATTCCAGAAGAACACTGGTTTGCGTCCGAAGCGATCAGCCAGTGAACCGAAGATCAAGCCACCGACAAACACTCCGATCAGTGCACTGGAGGCGATTAATCCTTGGGTCAGGGGGCCCAGCTGAAGTTCAGGTTGGCCGAGGACCAGACCGGGCCCGATGATGCCCAGAATGTACCCATCCACAAATGCGCCACCGAGAACACAGATGGTGGCTAAAAGGTGAATAGGTCGAAACGATGCTTCATCCAAGGGAATAAGCGGATTGGCTTTAACTGTAGTGGATCTTGGGGGTGAGTTTTGCATAGCTCTCCTGCTGCTCAGAGACGCTCGTCGCCTGATATTTCAGTAATATACGTGCCATGTACACGTAAAATAAAACAGTAACCTACATCACATAGTTTTACAACGGGTGGGACAAGAATGCTCTTGGCAGCCTAGAGGCGCAGCACGACTTCGCAGCTTCGATGCCGCAACGACTAGCAGGAAGATTCCACCAGCGGGTGTGGGCTGGGCAGCTCTAGGGTTGACCGCTACGCCTGGGTGAACTTCGCTGCTTTCGCTGTACTGGGAAACGC
>CALBOC010000005.1 GCA_937896705.1 uncultured Micrococcaceae bacterium
TTGTGATGCCCAACTCTCAGGAGGCTCGCGTGACCGAATGGTCCAAACCTCAACCCTCACCCCGCGTCGTCGTGCAGGCTGGTGCTCGTGTCCCAGCTGCGACACCGGAGGCACAGTCCGGTGATAAATGGGTTGAAGTTCCCACCGAATTCGATGCCATCATGCTGTCGTCATATGGTGGCCCCAATGGTCAAGACGACGTCATCCCGTTCTTGCGCAACGTCACCATGGGCCGGAACATCCCCGATGAACGCTTAGAAGAAGTCGCCGTCCACTACCGGGAAGCCGGCGGGGTCAGCCCGATCAACGAACAGAACCTTGCGCTGAAAGCCGCGATCGAGGAAGAGCTCAAGCGTCGCGAGATCGACCTGCCGGTCTATTTTGGCAACCGCAACTGGGACCCCTACTTCACCGAAGCTATATCCAAGGCCCACGAAGATAATAAGGTCGAGGGGCGGCCAACCAAAATCTTCGCCCTGGTGACCTCCGCCTACTCGGCATATTCCTCGTGCCGGCAGTACCGCGAAGACTTCGCCGACGCTCTCGAAGCGCTGGAGCTCTGGGATGACGTCCAGATTGACTCCTCTCGAACCTTCTTTGATCACCCAGGTTTTGTGAACCCATTTATCGAAGGCACGCTCCAGGCCGTCGCTGAACTGGTCGAAGAACATCAGGATCTGGATCTGAGCAAGGACGTGGAAGTCCTATTCACAGCCCACTCGATCCCGATCACAGACAACGCCAAATCAGGCGAACCCGATGAGCATGACTACGCGGAACTCGGTGCCTATAAGGCCCAGCACCTTGCGCTGGGTGGCTTGGTCATGGAGGCTGTCAAAGAACAGTACGGCATCGATGTGCCATGGGAACTGGTGTATCAGTCCGAATCCGGTCCGGCCCATATTCCGTGGTTGGAACCAGACATTAACGACTACCTCGAAGAGCTACCCGGCAAGCGCAAGGCCGTCGTCGTGGTTCCGGCGACCTTCCTGTCCGATCACATGGAAGTCTGGTGGGACCTGGATATTGAAGCCAAGGAGACCGCCGACGAACAAGGCCTGGCCTATAAGCGGGTCGCTACCCCAGGGGTGCATCCGCAGTTTGTTGCCGCCATGGTTGATCTGGTCGAAGAGCGGCTCAACGGTACCCCGGCCTCTGAACGCAAAGCGCTCACCAAATACGGGCCGGGCTATGACGTCTGTCGAGCCGGCTGCTGTGAAGGTTCCGGCCCACTGCGTGCCGCAACCGGTGGTTTGCTGCCGTAACGCGCACGTTCCGCGACACCGGTGGGTCCTTGCTTATGCGAGGATGCCACCGGTGCGGTGGTTTATTGGGTATTTTAACGGTCCGACAGGGCTGCGTTATATAGCTCGCGTGCCGAATGACCCGTTTGCTCGGCAACCTGCCGGGTCGCGGCCTTCAATCGTTCTCCTTCGGCAACCAGCGTCTGGACCTGGGCTAATGCTTGGTCAAAGGTCGCCGGTGCGGCCCCGGGTGCCGGACCCACTACGATCACAATCTCACCCTTGAGCGTTTTCGAGTTAGCCCAGTCGATCAGCTCGGCCAGTGTCCCGCGGGCGACTTCTTCGTGATATTTGGTCAGCTCGCGTGCCACCGCTGCGGCACGATCAGCACCAAAGGCCTGCGCCATCGCCGCTAACGTATCGGCCGTGCGGTGCGGGGATTCATAGAAAATCAGGGTCCGCGTTTCAGCCGCCAGACCGGCCAGCATCGTGACTTTTTCGCCGGTCTTGCGTGGCAGAAACCCCTCAAAGGCGAAACGCGCCGTCGGCAACCCCGACAGCACCAGCCCCGTGATGGCCGCCGAGGCACCGGGCGCAACCGTGACCGGGATATCCGCGGCAATGGCCTGCTGGATGAGCCGGTAGCCGGGATCCGAAATGGCCGGCATGCCGGCCTCGGGAACAAACACCACGGATTGGCCCGCGCCGACCGCTTCGATCAGCCCTTTAGCCGATTCCGTCTCATTATGTTCGTGATGCGACACCACGGTGCCGCGAAATTGCACCCCGGCGGCATGTAATAACTTATGCAAGGACCGGGTATCTTCGGCGGCAATAATATCGGCGTGGCCCAACACGTCTTTGACCCGGTCGGTCATATCGCCCAGGTTCCCGATCGGCGTTGCGGCTAAGGTCAGGCCCGCGAGCGCGGTCGGTTCGGAGGGGGTTGCAGGTGTGTCCATCTTCCCATTATCCGCCGACGGGACCGGTAGCATGGCCTGTGTGTCCACTCCCCACCTGAGCAAGCCCCGGAATTGGCTGCAATCTCAAGCTGCCGCCTTTTCGCTGGAGGGACTCCAGGCTCGGTTGCTGTACCCGATGTTTCGGCTCGGGACCGCCGGATGGATCATTGCCGCCGTGCTGACCGTGGCGGCCGGGCTGTTGAGATTTTGGGAGCTGGCACACCCCCAAGAACTGATTTTCGATGAAACCTACTACGTCAAAGATGCCTACTCGTTGTGGCACTTCGGTTATGAGCGCACCTGGGGCGACGAGGTCGATGACGCCTTTGCGGCAGGCCAGGCCGAACCCGATCCAGATGCCGCCTATGTGGTTCATCCGCCGGCTGGCAAGTGGCTCATCGGATTGGGCATGGCCCTATTCGGGTATGACAGTGCGTTCGGGTGGCGCTTTAGCGCAGCCGTAGCCGGTACCCTAGCGGTGCTGCTGACCTTCATCTTGGCTGCAAAACTATTCCGTTCGCTGTTTCTGGCCTCGGTCGCCGGGGTGCTGCTGGCCATTGAGGGCCACCACATTGTCCTGTCGCGCACCGCACTGTTGGATATTTTTCTGATGCTGTTTGTGCTCGGGGCGTTTTGCGCGCTGATCGCCGACCGAACGTGGGGCCGCCGTCGTCTGGTCGGGGAGCTCGCGTCCCGCTACCGACGCGTCGCTGGTTCCGGTGCCACCAGTGCTGACCGCATCGGATGGGATAAGACCATCAGGTATGGCCCGTGGTTGGGGCTGCGCCCCTGGCGCATTCTGGCCGGAGTCCTGCTGGGGGTCGCGGTATCCGTCAAACTGTCGGGTCTGGCTTTTGTCGCAGCCTTTGGGCTATTGACCGTGTGGTGGGACGCCAATGCCCGCAAAACCGCCGGTATTCGACGCTGGCTTCCCGGGGCCGGGGTGCTGGATGGACTGTGGGCATTTGCCTCGATTGTGATCGTCGGCGCGCTTACCTATATCGGCACCTGGGGCGGCTGGTTGGCCTCGAGCGACGGCTATTATCGCACCTGGGGCGCCCAACACCCGACCTGGTTGCCCGACTGGTTGGCATCACTGATTCACTATCACGCCCAGGCCACCACCTTTCACACGGGCCTGGACAGCGACCACAACTATGCCTCAGCCGCATGGATCTGGCCCTTTGCCGGGCGCCCCGTCTCGTTCTACTACCGGACCGACGACGACGGGCTGACCTGCGCGGCGGAACGCTGTGCGGCCGCCATCCTAGATCTACCGAATCCGCTGATCTGGTGGACGGGGCTGATCGCGGTCGTTCTACTGTTTTTGCGCTGGTTGGTGATCCGTGACTGGCGGGCCGGGGCCATCCTGGCTGTGTATGCGGCCGGCCAACTCATCTGGGTCATCTGGCCCGAGCGCACGATGTTCTTTTTCTACACGGTGGCCTATGTGCCGTTTCTGATCCTGGCGATCGTCTATGTGGCCGGGCTCTGGCTCAACCGCACCGCACCGGGCGCGACCGGGTGGCGCTCGCGAACCAACGCGGTGGTCGGGATCGGTCTGTTTGTGCTGGCAGCCCTGGCGGTCACCGCATATTTTCTACCCATCTGGACGGGTGTGCCTATCGATTGGGAGCAATGGCACCACCGCATGTGGTTCCAGTCCTGGATATAGTGACACACGCCATGACGGTGTGATCCTGATGACGCTAGACTAGGGCTCGGCAAGTCTGAACCCTTCGAAAGCAGGCCTCGTGCACGTCGCTACACCTGAAATTCAACGCCTCGACCCCGACTCGAACCTCACCGATCTGGTGGTCGAACGCCTCGGTGCCAACCCTGCACACGTCGTCTACGCGGTTCAAGACACCAACGACCCCGACAATCTGAGCTGGTCGGAGGTTACGGCTTTTGAGTTTTTGGCCCAGGTGCGCAAGGTCGCCGCCGGGCTGATCGCCTCGGGCGTCAAACCCGGGGATCTGATTGCGGTCATGTCGAAGACCAGTTATCAATGGGCGCTGGTGGATCAGGCCATTTGGTTTGCCGGCGGCGTTTCAGTGCCCGTCTATGAAACCTCCTCGCCCGCACAGGTCGCCCACATTCTGGCCGACTCGGGCGCGAAGAAAATCTTCGTCGCGGGGGACACGCCATCGCGGGCAGTGACCCGTGCCATCGACGAGCACCACCTCCACGGCATCGAACAATTCCAATTGACCGACGACGGGCTCGCCGCCCTCGCGGAGCTGGGCGTGGACGTTACCGACGACCAGATCGAAGCCGCCCGCAGCGTCGCCACGATGGACACCACGGCCACGATTGTCTACACCTCGGGCACGACCGGCGCGCCCAAAGGGGCCCGCATCTCGCACAGTAACCTGGCCGACGGGGCGGTCAATATTGTGCCCTGGGCCCGCGAGATTGTGCTGGATCGGCCCAATCCGCGGCTGTTAATGTTCCTGCCGTTGGCCCACATTTTGGCCCGCGCGGTCCAGTACTTCGCGCTGGTGGCGGGCATTCAGGTCGCTCATACTTCAGATACCAGTAATGTCACGAAACTCATGGGCGCGTATCAGCCCACCTGGTTGCTGGTCGTGCCGCGAGTGTTGGAAAAAGCCTTTAACGCAATTCTGGCCCAGATCGAAGACGCCACCGGGCTGCGAAAAAACCTGCTGACCGATGCGATCGAGGTGGCGGAACAGTGGTCGCGAGCCCGCCAGACCGGCCAAATGCCCGTCGGGTTGCGCATCAAACATGCCCTCTACGACCGGATCGTGTACGCGAAAATCCGTGATGTCTTTGGTGGTCAGGCGCGCGCTGCGGTCTCTGGTGCCGGGCCGCTCAATGAGAAACTCGCCCACCTGTTCACCGGGATGGGTCTGGCGATTTATGAGGGCTACGGGCTGACCGAGTCCACCGCCCCGGCCACCGTCAATGTGCCCCGTAATGTCCGCCTCGGTTCGGTGGGCAAGCTCGTGCCCGGCATGGAAGCCAAAGTCTCGGAGTCGGGCGAACTGCTGCTCCGCGGTGTGGTGGTCTCCCCCGGCTACCTTTCCGCCGAAGAAAACGCCAAATCCTACGACGACGAGGGCTGGTTCGCCACCGGTGACCTAGCAAAAATCGACGACGAGGGTTTCGTCTACATCACCGGGCGGACCAAAGACCTGCTGGTCACCGCCGGCGGCAAAAACGTCTCTCCCGGCCCACTGGAAGAAACCATCTCGACGTGTCCGATCGTGGGGCACGCCGTCGTTGTCGGCGATAATAAACCGTTTGTCGCGGTGTTGATTTCGCTGGATACCGAGCAGCTTGAACAGTGGGCCGCCCGGCGCGGCAAGGCCGGACTCACGGTTGAACAAGCCCGGACCGATCCAGACGTCCACGCCGAAATTCAGCACTACATCGACCTGGCCAACCAAAGCGTCTCGCAGGCCGAGTCGGTGCGCAAGATGGTGATCTTACCGACCGAGCTGTCCCAGGAGACCGGGCACGTCACCCCGTCTGAGAAACTGCGCCGCGAGGCGGTCATCAACGACTTCGACGAGGCAATGGCCGAGCTTTACGGCTGAGTGCGCCCGGTCGCACCGTCGCCCATGACCTGAGATTCCATGAACCGCTGGGCCTGTTCATTGCGGTAACGGCGCCGGCCGGTGGGAGCCGTCAAGAACATGATGACGATCATCGTGACCAGGGTGATGCCGGCGATCCAGGCCGCCGCATCGATCCAGAACTGGCCCGGGTAGAGCCGGATCAGCGAATCGGATTGATTAAACGTCCAGGTCCCGTCGGCGAAGAACACTTGGTGGAAGCCCGCAAAAAACGCTTCCCAGCCGAAGACCGCGACGATGGCCAGCAGTGTCAGGGCAATGGTGAACCACAGCGCCCCGGCAAACAGTGAGCGAGCAATGGCCCCTTTGAGCATCCGATACAACAAGACGATGAGCACCAGACAGATGACCGCCGCGATCAGCCCGCCGATCATGGTGCCCCACATGACTTGTTTGACGTCCACCATGTGGGAGACTTCCGCGCTGTTAAAGACCGGGTTGCCGTTGGCAAAGCGCAGATCTGCCAGGTATGCCGGGGGCGCCAGATTGAATAAATAGTCCAGCCCGTAGGACCCCAGGGTCAATCGTTGTTCGGAGTCCATGCCGTAGAGGTCGGGTGGGAAGCCGGGCCGGTGGTATTCGAACCATAAAAACACCGGGGAGGCGACCAACCGGATGATCCCGATGAGAATCACCAGTGGTGCCAAGATGGCCAAGAGCACTTGCATGACCCTCGCGGCTACGGGTGAACCGACCATGGCGCGTTCGCGTGCCCGGGCTCGGGCGGCAGCGGCATCTTCGAAGGAGTCTTCCAACTGTTCGGTGGGTAACGCGCTGGGCGGTGTCGAGCCTGCCGCGGTGGAGCCGGCAGCAACCGGGGGTGAATTCAGGATGTCGTCGATGTTCGGCATGGATTTAGCTGTGGACCCGGTGTGCAGCGCCTCACCTTCGGGGTCGATGCGCCGTCGCGGACGGTGCGGTGCAGCCGGTTCAGTAGTTCGGATCGGCACGGTCGGGTCCGGATCCTGGTGTGCGGTCGGTTGCTCGGACTCTGCTGGCTCGTCGGGCTGCCAAGACTGCTTCGACATTATGCCCACCTTTCACTCACGGTTACTGGTTAGCTTACGACGCACTCCGATCATCGCGGAGTGTGGCACACCGAAGACCCGCGGATCTATGCGGTGAGGCTCTGGCGTCCGCCGTCATAGTCGGCCAGATCAGCGTCGACATTGGCGCGAGCGGCTCGCGACCCGAAGATCCAAGTGTATGCCCAGTAGCCGGCCAACACGAGCGCACCGATGGTGATCTTTGCCCACGTCGGGAGGCCAGATGGGGTGATCAGTCCTTCGACAAGCCCAGAAATCAGCAGCACACCGACCAGCCCGACGCCCACCAGGATCAACTGTCGGCCCCAATAGGCCAGTGACTGCAACCGTGTCATCCGGCCCGGCGCCACCCAGGCCCAAAAGACTCGCAGCCCGGCGGCACCGGCGATGAAGATGGCGGTCAGTTCCATCAGTCCGTGCGGCAGGATGAAGGCGAAAAATGTATCGAGTTCGTCGTGGCGATGCATCAGGGCTGCTGAAATGCCCAGCCCCTGGGCGTTGACCCACAACACGTAGGGGACGAAAAATCCGGTGATGCCAAAAGCGACTTCTTGAAGAGCAATCCAGGCGTTATTGACCCACACCAGGGTGGTAAACGATGCCGCGGGATTCTCAGAATAGTAATCGGTGAAGTCTTCGTCGACGTATGCCCGTTGGGCCTCTTCGGAGAGCATCGCATCAAACATCTGCGGGTTGTTGCCGTACCACAAGCCATAGGCCAACGCGACGGCGAGAAACGCGGCACCCAGTATCATGGTCAGCCAACGGATCCGGTACAGGGCATAGGGCAGTTTGACGGCAAAGAAGCCTTTGAGGCTGGCGGCCCGCGAACCGGTGGCCGAGGTCAGACGAGCCCGGGCTCGGGCAATAATTAGCGATAACCGGTTGGCATAGGGACCGTCCGGGTCTTGGGCTTGGACGAACGACAACTGGGTGGACGCCCGACCGTAGAGCTCCACCAGTTCATCGATTTCAGCTGCAGATAACCCGGGTCGGCGCGCTAGAGTGTCGAGTCTGTGCCAATCGACTCGATGCGTTGCAGCGTATGCTTCCAAGTCCACACCGCCTACACTACTAGGGTGACCCCGCAGGCATTCAGCCGGTGACGCACAAGGTGGGCTTAGACTGGAACCCGGCACTTCGATACGGACACGACAAGGATGAGACATGCGGGAACACACCATCACCGGTGAAGCCGTGGTGTTGAATCTCCGTGCGGCAAATTTTATGCCCCGGTTAGCCGCCGCGCTCATCGATGCGGTGGTGTATTTCCTAGGCTGGCTCGTTCTCATGACGCTCGTCGGACAGTTCACTGCGGTCTTTGCCGTCGACGCCGCAGCCGGTCAGGCTGTCGTGATCATCGCGATGGTGACCCTGATGCTTCTCATCCCACTGCTGGTCGAAGGCTTTTCCAAGGGGCGTTCGCTGGGCAAGTTGATTTTTGGGTTACGTGTGGTGCGCGATGATGGTGGCACCATCCGTGGGCGTCACGCCTTGACCCGGAGTCTCGTCGGAGTCTTCGAATTGTGGATGACGGCAGGGTCGGTGGCCATTATTGCGTCATTATTCAATCGACAGTCCAAACGGTTGGGCGATATGATGGCCGGAACTTTTGTCATTGTGGCTCGGGCGCCTCGGATGCCCGCTCCCCTACCCGCCGTCCCACCAGCGCTTCAACAATGGGCGGAGACCGCCGATGTCGGACGCCTCCCTGCAGGTCTGGCCCATCAGCTCAATTCGTTGATCCGCAATGCACCAACCATGGACCCCGGCGCGTTGGCTCACCTGTCGAGCCAGCTGTACGTTGCGGTGCTGCCGTATGTCACTCCCGGTCCCCCAGCAGGCACTGACCACTTCACTTTTCTTGTCGGTGTCATGGCCGAACGTCGGAATCGCGATTACCAAGTCCTTGCGAAACGACGTGAGCGCCGACAACGCGATGCTGAATATCTAATGAGATAACGCAGCTCGCTACTTTCGCCCACTCCCGCAACGTTTGGGGTGGGTTTTTTACGGCGTGGGCCCCGTACCGAATTACTCAATCTTGCACTGATAATGGCAGCGCATTGAATATGCAACCGTGCCGCGCTCGAATGTGGAAAAGTTTCGAGCACTCATAAGTTATCCACAAAATCAGCAGCACACCCTTATTGTGTCCCACCCATGTGGTATATACCGCCACACACAGTCTCTAAATATGCATTAATCACATTAAAAGTGTTGTTTGGATCACAGCGGGAGGGTAGAATGGGGGCATAGTCCACCCCTTCTCCTTCTACGCTTCCCACCTTCGTTTCTCGTCGCTGTTCACAAATTTTTTGTTGCTGATCGGTGCTTGTTGAAAGGACCCGTTGATGGATACCACCCAGATTTTGCCCGATATTGGTTCCCCGGTGTCCTCGCCAGCGTTTGATCCTGCTGCGGCGGAGGATATGAGTGTGGGCGAAGCTGCCTATGCTGCAGCGTTTTT
>CALBOC010000006.1 GCA_937896705.1 uncultured Micrococcaceae bacterium
TACGGAGGGGATCTGCCATGACCGACCAATTCCATGACCCAGCAAAAAAGGTGAATGCGGACAACGGTCTGCCAGAAAACACCGCCAAGAAGAAACACGGCGTCGTCGTCGGGGTGGACGGTTCCAAACGTTCCCTGGCCGCTGCGATTTGGGCGGTACGTGAAGCACGCCGGATTAATGCTCCGTTGACAATGGTTTCGGCCTATACGCTCCCGATCTTCCCGTCCGTAGCCATCGATGCTGCGACCGGTGGCCACGAAGACTCGGCGCTGGCACAATCCTGCCGCCAAATCCTGGAAGCCACCAAAGCCGAACTCGGTGACACCGAGGGCGTCGAAGTGCGCTGCAACGTGGAACTTGGCGACCCAGGTACCGTGCTGGTGGATTACTCCCACGACGCCGAAATGCTCGTCGCCGGACCACGCGGTCGTGGCGGTTTCCTCGGTCTGTTGGTCGGTTCGGTCTCGCGCGGGCTGCCAGCCCAGGCCAAATGTCCGGTGGTGCTGGTGCCGCGCGGTGCAGAAATGACCCGCGCAGCCTCAGATGCCCCGGTCGTGGTGGCCTCGGATGGTTCAGAGCAAGGTCGTGTGGCTATGCTGCGTGCTGCAGAAGAGGCGATCCATCGCAGTGACACGTGCCGGTTGCGCATTATCACCGCGATGGCCCCGGTTTCTTCGGCCGTCGAGTGGCTACCGTCCACCGTTGACGAGCGCGCGATGTTTGATGAACTACGCGAGAAGCTCGACGCCGGTGCGGCCTGGTTGCAAGCGCACTTCCCGAACCTCAACATCGATACCGAGGTTATTGACGGCGTGCCGGTGGACGCGGTCGTAGCTGAGTCCGAATCCGCGCGCTTGACGGTGGTCGGAACCCGCGGCTTGGGCGGCTTCACCGGCGCGCTACTGGGCTCGACCTCGCAGGGAATCGCCGCGCATGCCCGTGGCCCGGTCATGATCGTGCCGTTCCACGAGGATCCACGCCTGGAAGACCGGCCAGAGTACGGCCCAATGATCGACCAGGATCCGCAAGAATAAATCTGCTTGAAACATAACTTGGGGGTCGGCTACCGCGAAGGTAACCGACCCCCAAGTGTTTGTGATGCTAGTAAATTATGGGCCTCCAGGAGTACGGAGAACTTGCTGGCTAATTTGGACTCATGTTCCGACCATTGATTGCGGGCACGGCGGGCGACTGACGAACCGTAACGGGCCGGCCGTTTGCTGCAGCATGCTGCAGGACCATCTTCTCGGCTAGACCGAGATAGCGATGTAGACCCCGCGACGCTTCAATGCGTTCTCCAGAAAGAATCCTGTTGATAATCGCCAAGTTCTGTTGGGCAAATGTCTGATGAATTGGGGGAGTGATCTGCAGGCTATGGAATGCCAGACGCAGTTGGGTCAGGAGACGTTCAAGCGCTTCGTTCATCGTGCTGGAATTCGCCAGGCCCACGACTGCGACATGAAAGCTGCGGTCTGCTTCGACGATCGCTTCCAGATCTTCTTGCGCGATGCCCCGACGCGTGCGGTCTGCGATGCGATTGAAGGTGTCTGTTAAGTCTGGGGTGAGTTTGCCCCAAAGGATGGCAGAGGGTTCCAGAAACCTTCTGGTCTGATAGATCTCTTGAACTTCACGCGGACCAGGATCGATGACGAAGACGCCGCGATTCGGTACTTTATACACCAGATCTTCGCCTGCAAGGACAGTAAAAGCCTCACGAAGCGTGTTCCGTGAGACCTCAAATTCCGCCGCGATAGTTTCTTCCGAGAGTTTCGTACCCGGTTTAAGTGCACCTTCGCAGATATGTGCGCGTAATGCAGCTGCAATCCTCGTCGGTGTGTGAGCGTGAATCGGATCATCGTCGGTGTCATTTACAAGTGAAAGCTCTGGCATGACTGGCTTATCCATCAGAATCTCCCATAACTCAGAGTGCTGAACTTCACAGTAACACTGGATTATGAGTTTTGTCTGTACTTGGTATATCGCAAAAAACTTGAAGCCCGTCTAGTTTATTTTTTGTGTCTGACAAGGAAGCTTGTTCCAAGCAGCGCTGCATAACCGCGGTCAGCTCGCTGCTTTATGACACGAGGCAGAGAAGTCCCGGGGAGGGAGACTGTCGGTGAAGGCGGGGACGCGCCCCGCGACGATTTGCTTTTGAAAATCGTTTAGGTCTATGATGATCTAGGTCGATCGCGCAAACGAGTTCAAAAGCTCAGCGAACGTCAGGCCCCCATCGTCTAGTGGCCTAGGACACCGCCCTTTCACGGCGGCGGCACGGGTTCGAATCCCGTTGGGGGTACAAGTCAGTAAACTGGCTATGAGAAATGTGCTGCATTTCTTTTGGCCCTGTAGCGCAGTTGGTTAGCGCGCCGCCCTGTCACGGCGGAGGTCGCGGGTTCAAGTCCCGTCAGGGTCGCGGATTTGAGAGCCTGTCCAATGGACGGGCTCTTTTTCCCAAAACAATTGAATACCTTTTGGTCCTGTAGCTCAGTTGGTAGAGCGTTCGACTGAAAATCGAAAGGTCACCGGATCGACGCCGGTCGGGACCACTGAACCCTCGCGTAGCTTCTACATCGCGAGGGTTCTTCAGTTTAATAGTGCATATCAGGCTGTGTTGGTTTACTGTCTTCGTATTTGGGCAACGACGAAGCATCACGGCGAAGCATGGCGAGACCGGGGCTCGAATAAGTTGAGATGAGTTGCATGCGCAGAACCTGGGAGGCTTGAGATGGCTCAGACATTCGAAACTCGTAAGGAACTGGAGCTCCCTATTGCTCCAGAGCACGTATGGCAAGCTATCGCGACACCCGAAGGTCAGGCTGGTTGGTCGCCTGATCCGTATGCGGAGTCGCCGGGCGACACTGTTGTTGAGGAGTACCCTTCGCGCTTTGTTGTCCGCACACCGTAGGAGTCCAACAGAGCGTTTCACCAGTTCGAATACCTGATTCGCCCTCGTGAGGACGACTCGACGCTCACATTCATTCATAGCGGGCACCTGGGGGACGACTGGCAAGGTGCATACGATTATGCCGAGATTACCGGTTACGGCTGGAACCTCTATATTCACACACTCAAGCAGTGTTTGACGCATTTTTCAGGGCGACCTGCAATATTTGTTACCGCTCAGGCTCCCGACCATGCCAACACGCACCAAGCCTGGACCCAACTTGAAGAGGCGTTGGGACTACCGGACGGAGCGTCGGCACGTGCTGTTGGCGACGAAGTCCGACTCGTGCCGACTGGGCTACCTACGATCGAAGGTGCCGTCGATTATGTCGAACCTGGTGAGGACTTCTTGGCGGTACGTTCAAGGAGTGGCCTCTATTGGTTCCATAGTCTGGAACGCATTGGCATGTCGATTGCTATCGGCCATTACCTCTATCTCGATGACGATGAAACAGCACATGACCAAGACCGTCATGATCTAGAACAACAGTGGAAGGTTGCCTAGAAGGAGTCTTTGGCTAGGCCCAAAGAAGCAGGTCGACGAAAGTTTTCACAGCCAGCGCCGAGTTTTTTGAGAACCGAAATTAGAGGAGGCCTCGACGCTGTGCTCCAAGCA
>CALBOC010000007.1 GCA_937896705.1 uncultured Micrococcaceae bacterium
GAAATGCCCGTTGGGTCATCGAGTTCGCGGGAGGTCCGGACAATGTTTTCTGGGTGCTCCTTGTCAGGAGTCCAGAAGTTCATCTCGGTCAGCCAGTAGGCTTCGTTGGTGATTTCATCCGAGAATCCGAAGTAGTTGAACGTTTCGACGGAGCGAGCTTGGATGCCATCAGCTTGGCCCAGCACGAGTCGACCATCACGGCGCTCAATGATGCGTGTGTGGACATCCGGGTAAGACGACAAAGTGGCTGCCGTGGTCATGCCGGCAGGACCCGAGCCGACAATGAGCACGTCCATGGTGTCGGGCAACTCGTCTGGACGGTTCAGGCCGGTGCCGGCGGCCGGTTGCACTCTCGGCTCGGTCGAGACATATCCGTGATGGTGAAATTTCATTCCAACTCCTGTGCGGTTCGCATCGGACTCACAAAACCTGTATGTTCTATATTTGAACACGGTATTCATTTAGTGAACTACTGTGTGTGAGCCTAGCCACTGCACCGCTATTTGCCAAATCCCACCGTCGAGGAGCTCTCATGTCTGAACCCACATCCGGCAGCCTGTCTTTGACGCTGTCCCGGGGTATCACGCTGCTGGAATACGTGTGTGCAGTTGAAACCGCACCAAGCATCGGGCAGGTGGCCGAGCATCTGGGCGTGCATCGATCTGCCGCCTATCGTTTGCTGCGCACGCTCGAGGCTCATTACTTGGTGCGCCGAGACGAGGCCGGCAAAATTCATCCGGCTGCAGGTTTGACCAACCTGGCTCGCGGAGTCGAAAACTCGCTGCAAACCGTCGGCCTACCCGTGATGACCAAAATCGCCGACGCCCTGGAGATGTCGTGTTTCATCGCGGTGGCGCAAGGCACCGATTGCTTCACTCTGGTGACCGTCGAAGCGACCACTTCGCATGCGGTCACGCAACATCCCGGCACGCGTCACCATCTAGACCGTGGGGCACCGGGCATCGCGTTGCTGTCGGGACTGACCCAGCAGCAGCGCGAGGATCTTGCGGGTTTGGAGTTATCAGACAAGGTTCAGGCGCATCTCCGCCAGGCCGAGGTGAATGGCTATGCGACCTCGCACGACGAGGTCATTCCCGGAGTCGGTTCGGTTGCGGTCCCGCTGATGGCCGCCGGGCAGTTGCCGGCAGCCTTAGCGGTGGTCTACCCGCGTCAAGAAGTTGATGAGCAGCGCATTGCGGCCATGCTGCAAGATGGTGCCGAGACAATCCTTGACCGGCTTGGTCGTGCCTGATGATGCCGGGCTCCCGGTTGGCTCGCTAGACTAGCGCTTATGGATTCTTCTGCTATCACGCCACGTTCCGTGTTGGAAACCTTGCCCGCCTACCAGGCCGGCAAGCCTCCGGCAGCCACGCCCGGGCTGACCTCCTACAAACTTGCATCGAATGAAAACCCGTATGCCCCGATTCAGGCGGCCACCGATGCGATCGTGCAGGCAGCCACCGCGGCGTCGGTACAGCGGTACCCCGAGACCACCTACGCGCAATTACGCGAACTGATCAGCGAAACCTATCAGGTGCCCTTCAACGACATCACCGTTGGCGCGGGCTCGCTAGGCGTCCTCACCGCGCTGGTCCAGACGTTTGCCGGAACCAACGATGACGGTGTCCACGATGAAGTCATCATTCCGTGGCGCTCCTTTGAGGCCTATCCCATTGTCATCCGCACGGCCGGCGCGCGTGACGTCATGGTCCCGCTGCAGGACACCGGTGAGCTGGACTTAGAGGCCATGTTCGAGGCCATTACCGACCGCACACGCATGATTATGCTGTGCACCCCGAATAACCCAACCGGTGCGGTGTTGAGCACCCAGGCGGTCCGCGATTTCATGGCCCGGGTACCGTCCAATATTTTGGTCATAATCGATGAGGCCTATATCGAATTTATCCGCGACGAAGATGCCGTCGATGGGCTGGCGATGTATCGCGACTATCCCAACGTTGCGGTGCTGCGGACGTTTTCCAAAGCACACGGGTTGGCCAATCTGCGCATCGGCTATGGCATCGCGCAACCAGAAATTTCGCAGCCATTAAAAGTCATCCATCCGCCGTTTGCGACCTCCAGCCTTGCCGAGCAGGCGGCGCATGCCTCGTTGTCGCACCTAGACGAGGTCCTAGCCAATACCGACCAGGTCGTCACGGAGCGAGCGCGAGTCTGGGAAGCGCTGGACGAGCTCGGATATACGCCCCCGGCCAGCCAAGCAAACTTCGTCTGGTTGCCACTCGGGGAGCTGGCTCAACCGTTCGCGGATGCCTGCGGAGCGCAAGCGCTCTCGGTGCGAGCGTTTCACCCCGAGGGCGTGCGAGTGTCGATCGGCGAAGTCGAGGCCAACGATCGACTCATCGAGGTGGCCACCGCCTTCGCCGAACAACGCCTGAACCGTTAGAGCGAGAAGGGTCGCATATCGACTTCGGCGCCCGCAACGATGCCGGGTTTGCCGTCGACCATCGAGGCCACAATTTCGGCGGTGACCGGCCCCAGGGACAGGCCGTGCATATTATGTCCGGTGGCGACGATGACATTCGGTGCGGATTTGAGTGGCGAAATAATCGGCAGACCGGTCGGCGTCATCGGGCGCGGGCCGGTCCACTCGTTGTAGCGCGGCTTATCGGCAATCCCCTTGATGAACGCGGAGGCCTGGGACGCCAGATGATGGATGCGCTGTGGTTCGAACTTTTCGACCTCGGTCGAAAAGTCCATCAGTCCGACCACCCGCAGTTCCCCTGAGATCGGGACCCCGATGGTTTTGCGATCGATCGAGGCGACGAGATACCCCGGCAGACGGTCGGGCTGGACGTGGTAGGAGTAACCGGTTCCGGAGGTGACCCAGGTGGTCCGGGTGGCTTCAAGTCCTTTGATTTTCGGGGTGGTCCAGGCGCCGGTGGCAACCACGGCCCGATCGAAGCCCAATTCGGTTTCCCCGTTTGCATTGCGCAGCGTGGCCTTATGGCTCTCGATGGCCACCAGCTCGGTGTCCTCAAGAATCTGGGCGCCATAGTCAAGCAGTTTGGCGTGCAATTCGTCGACGAAAATATTCGGATCGATGTAGCGTTCGGTGGGTGCTAAGAAGCCGGCCCGAACGTGCTCATCGAGGACCGGTTCGAACTCGTGCAGATCGCCGTCGAGCATAATCTGGCCGGGGCGCTCCTGACCGAGCATGTCGGCGCGCGCCACCTGATTGTCGCGGAACACCTGCAGCGCATCGACAGACACGTGAGTATTCAGGAAACCGTACCCACCACCGGCAAGCGAGATACCGTCCTGGTGATAAGAATCGAACGCCGCAAAGGCACCGCGCGCGAGCTGATCGAGATCGCGAGTGTTCTTCCGGACTTTGGAAGGCATGGTGTTATACACAAACCCCGCGCCGAACGCGGATAACAACGGTGTAGAGAGCGGGGAGATATTGAGATAGTGCCGACGCGTGGTGAGCCCTTTGACGATTTCCGTCAGCTGTTCAGGTTGAGGCATCGGCGTGACTTGAATCGGCGTGATCTCTCCGGCGTTGCCGCGAGCCGCGCCCGAGCCGACCTTGTCTTTATCAATGAGCGTCACACGGTGACCCGCTCGAGCCAGTGAATAGGCGGTGCATAAGCCAATCAGGCCTGCGCCCGCTACTAGAACATCCTTCGAAGCGGCCATTACGCCATCCTTCCACGTTGAAGAAGCAATCTTGTCTCGAGTCTACAAACTTCCTCAGCTGACTACGAATAGGGCAATGACGGTCCAGACACGGATTATGAAGAATTATTTGCAATGACTTCCAACACGTTTCGTCGAAAGCGTCACACTCGGCGCGTTGGTGGAAAATTTCCAGTATCTGTACGGCGGCACCTAGCTAGCGCTGCCGGGCATCGTTGCGGTAGTGCAGGTGTGGCTCTTTCCCCGCGTTACTGCGCTAAATGCACGTCTGACCAGCGCGTGCCGACGTCGTCCAGGATGCTATACACCCGACCAGTGCATGGGGTGTACAATACATGTGACTAGCCTCACGAATGCCCGCCACCATTGGGTACGATGGAGGTAAGTCCTGCAAGTCGCGGCGCCTATTCTGACCCGAAGCGGCGTCGCCTGTCTCTCACCAGGAGAAGCGAATATGTCTACTATTTCGTCCCCGACCGGACATCAACTTCCTGAAGAAGCAATTGGCGTTCTCTCGGCCGACGGGTTCATCGATCCCACCGACGCCGCAAAAGATTTTATTGATGATGCCACCGCCATTGGACACGAGCGAGTGGCTGAAATGTATCGGCTCATGGCCCACACCCGCCGTCTGGACACCGAAGGTGTCAACCTCCAGCGTCAAGGTGAACTAGTGCTCTGGACCCCCTCGGTGGGACAAGAAGCAGCCCAGGCCGGTGTGGTGACCGCCCTGGAAGACCGCGACTGGATCTTCCCAACCTACCGCGAGCACGTCATGGCCCGAGGCCGCGGCATTCCTGACGAATACGTCTTCGATTTCTTCCGCGGGGCAGTTCATGGCGGCTGGAACCCCAACGAATACAACATGCAGCCCTACACCGTGGTGTTGGCGGCCCAAGTCCCGCACGCCGTGGGATACGGCTGGGGTATCGCCCAGCAGCAACGCGGCTGGACCGACGCCCGGCGCAAAGCAGAAGGCCGGGTGGCCATCGCATGCTTCGGTGACGGCGCCTCAACCGAAGGCGATATCCACGAAGCCATGGTCTTTGCGGCATCCTTCGACACCCCGGTGGTGTTCTTCATCCAGAACAACTACTGGGCGATCTCGACTCCATTTGAAGTCCAATCCAAGGTGCCATTGTTCAAACGCGCTCAAGGGTATGGTTTTGATGGTTTCGCCGTCGACGGCAACGACCCCATCGCCACCGCAGCCGTCATGGACCGGGCCGTGGATCATGCACGTCGCGGTGGGGGACCGGTGCTGGTTGAAGCCCACACCTACCGGATGGGTGCCCACACGACCGCCGATGACCCGACCAAATACCGCACCAAAGAAGAAGAACAAGCCCACGCCCAGGCTGACCCGATGGTCCGAACCGAAGCGTACCTGCGCCGCCGGTTCGATTACGGTGACGCGTTCTTCACCGAGGTCGCAGAAGAAGGCGACCAGCTTGCCACCAACCTGCGAAACAACATCATCGATGCCCCAGACACCGTCTCGCTGCGGGAAAAATTTGATCTAGTCTACGCCGAAGAACACTCGCTTGTTGAGTCTCAGGCCGCGGCATTTGATCGCTGGATGGAGGACGAGGACGCGTGACCACAGTATTTGATGAAGTCGCATCGGGTACTCAAAAGCTCACGATCGGCCAAGCCGTCAACCGCGCCCTGGGGGACGAGCTGGCGTCCGATGACTCGGTGTTGCTCCAGGGCGAAGACATTGGCGCCCTCGGCGGGGTCTACCGGGTCACCGAAGGACTTGCGGCCAGATTCGGTTCTGACCGGGTGGTGGATGCGCCGCTGGGTGAATCCGGCATCGTCGGCACCTCCATCGGACTGGCCCAAGCGGGTTTCCGCCCCGTGGCAGAGATTCAGTTCGACGGGTTTGTGTACCCGGCGTTTGACCAGATCGTCTCGCAGCTGGCCAAGATGCACTCCCGGTTCCGCGGTGCCCAACAGTTTCCGGTGACCATTCGCCTGCCCTATGGCGGTGGCATCGGCTCGGTCGAACACCACAGCGAATCCCCCGAAGTGTACTTCGCTCACACAGCCGGTCTGAAAGTCGTCACCTACTCCAACGCTCATGACGCCTACTGGGTCACCCGGGCGGCGATCCAATCGGCCGATCCGATCATGTTATTGGAGCCCAAAAAGCATTACTTTGTGCGCGGTGAGGTCAACTTCGATCAACCGGTCGACAACCCATTCGCCACGGTCGAAGTGCGCCCCGGCAAAGACGCGACCCTGATGGCCTGGGGCCCGCAAGTCGCCACCGCCCTGGCGGCGGCCAAAGCCGGCGAAGAAGACGGATACGACCTGCAGGTGTTGGACATCCGCGGCTTATCGCCGCTGGATATGGCCACCATCGCCGAAGCGGTGCAAACCACCGGGCGAGCCATCATCATCCACGAGGCTTCCACGTTTGCCGGGTTCGGAGCGGAAATCTCGGCCGGACTCATGGAGCACGCGTTTTTGAGTCTCGAAGCGCCGGTGCAGCGCGTGGGCGGCTACCACATGCCGTACCCGCCGTCGCGGCTGGAACACGACTATCTGCCCTCGGTGGATCGGGTCCTGGACGCCGTGGACGAAACCTTCACCTACTAAACGCCGCGCAAGGAGCACACATTGAAGATCTTTACCCTGCCCGACGTGGGCGAAGGGCTCACCGAAGCTGACCTGGTCAACTGGCTGGTCGACGTCGGCGACACGGTGACCGTCAACCAAGTCATCGCAGAAATCGAAACCGCCAAATCACTGGTCGAGATCCCCAGCCCCTGGGCCGGGACCGTCAAAGAGCTCTACGTGCAGGTCGGCGACACCGTCAACGTCGGCGATAACTTTTTTGCCATCCAAATCACCGCGGGCGCCACAGACGACGACGATGATGCCCCGGCCCAAGCACCCCTGGTCGGGTCCGGGCCCAAAGAAGATACCCCGGGCCGACGACGCCGTCGTCGCAAACCCGCCCCGGCGACAGCCTCCGAGGTCGAAACACCCGTTGAAAACGACCCCGAAGTCACCGAGGCCCCGGAAGAACTCGAACCCGATCCGACACCGGAGCCACCGAAGAAGTCTGACCTGTTTGCCAAAGTCTTAGCGAAACCCCCGGTGCGTAAACTGGCCAAAGATCACGGGCTGGATCTGACCACGATCACCCCGACCGGCCAACACGGCGAGGTTACCCGCGATGATGTTCGCGCCGTAATCGATGGCGCCGCCTCGAGCGCCGCGGAACCGCAGGCCAAACCCGGTAAGGAAACCTCCGAGACCATCCCAGTCACCGGGGTCCGCAAGGCCACGGCCAAAGCGGTCACCGAGTCGTACAC
>CALBOC010000008.1 GCA_937896705.1 uncultured Micrococcaceae bacterium
GGCTGCAGTTTTTTCAGCATTCGCCATGGCACTCCTTCCTTCGTGGATATGCCGGTCACCCAGACACAAAAACGCCCCGTGCAGGTGCACAGGGCGCAAAGAGTCTTGAGCTGCTAAAAATCGCAGGAGTTCTATGCCATCATGTCCACCTACGCGGGCCGCTCATGTACGAGCTTTTACAGTCACACCTATTTGGCACAGGTGTAATACAACCGGCGGTCTTCGGTACGCATTACTTTACAGAGTTCTTGCTCGCATTTGCAAATCGACCGCCAGTCATGAAAAAGCGCTGTCGACAGTCAGCGATTCTGTAGCGCGCTCAGGAGGGAAAACCGGCATCACCGCAGGGCTACCTCGAGGTCTTGGCCTTATGGGCGCCGGGGACGTGTCGCTGCCTGGAAGTCGAGGCTTCAGCGGCGTAGCGGAGAACGCCTGGTATACCTTCGCGCTGATAGACCGCCCGTTGTCGAGTTGCTCCGGTACCTTCGGTCAGGAACAGCTGGAGCCCAGTTCGCACAAGTTCATCATCGCCGAAGGCTTCGAGGTGTGGAAGAGCATGCTGGAAGGCTTTCCATACTAATTCTTCGGCCGGGTGAGGTGTACCGCTGAAAGGGTCAAGAAGACGTCCTGTCAGTCCAAACTTTGCTGCTTGCCAGAGGCTAACATCAAGCAGTTCGACCTGGGGCTGGGACCGTGGCGGTTGCTCAATGGCTGCACTCACCAGACCGCGTATTAAAGCCGCCAATACAACGGCGTCCGAGACCTGCAGCTGTACATCACAGGCCCTGACCTCGATGGTGGGGTAATGGTTCGATAAGCGTGCCAGCCAACAAATTCCACCGTGGTCCGTGACAACATCGCTGGCTAGCAATGCCTCAATGCGGCTGGCGTAATCGTTAAAGTCCGCAAAATGCGGCGGCATGCCACTGACCATCCACCGGCGGTAGTGGATAGTCCGCCAGCTGGCGAAGCCGGAATCTCTGCCCTGCCAGAAAGGGGAATTCGCGCTGAGCGCTGCAAGTAGGGGCAGCCACGGACGAAGACCGTTGAGTGCTTGTACGCCTGTTTCCGGGTCGGGAATCATGACGTGAACGTGCATTCCGTTAATATACTGGTCCGCGGCGATCCCGGGGGCCAGCTCTGCTAGTTGGAGGTACCGTTCGGCATCGCTAATCGATGCGCCGCGTCCGTCGATGCGAGGAGCAGCCCCCACCGGCACCGCGGCGATGTTGAACTGCCGCGTCACGGCGGCGAGTTCTTTTCGGAACGCCAACAACGCTTCGGTGGCGGTCTGCGTATCATTGAACACTGCTGATGCGTGCTCGATCTGACACCGAAGCCATTCGAGTGTGGCCTCGCCCCCAGCTACGGAGATCCGTTGTAACGCCGCTGTTTGATGCTTCGTTGGGGCAACCGGGAATAACGCGTCGTGGTCGACGAGTAAGAACTCTTCTTCTATCCCCAGCAGGGTCATAAAAGTGACAGTAGCACGAGGCACCCGGCAGCTACTAGAAATCTGCTGCTGCCATCACCAGCCATACTCATAGCACTGGTCTTTCCAAAAAATTTGCTCATCCGATGGTGTTATTCGGCGTCTTGGATATCAAGTCGTGCTTGTCCTACAAGAAAGGCAAGCTGAGCGCCGTTATCGGCGTCGGTTTTTTGCATCGCGCGCGTCACCGTGGATTTGACGGTATCCGGTGCGATGTTCAGCTCGGCACCAATCTGCTTATACGATTTTCCTTGGCCGATCAGATGCGCAACTTCCAGTTCTCGCGGCGCTAATGCCGCAATGCGTTCTCGAGCCTGGGCGATTTCAGGCGCGGTGGACGGACGCAGAAAGCTATCGATTAGGCGGATTGTCGTTTGCGGTGAAACCATGGGCTCCCCGTCTGCTGCGGCGCGGAGCGCTGGGAGTAACAGTGTTTCGGCATCGTTTTTGAGGATAAAACCGGCAGCCCCGGCTTCGAGCGCTCCGCGCGTATAGGACTCTAAGTCGAAACTCGTGGCGGCTAAAACCTTGGGTGGGTTCAGCAGGTTTTGGATGCGCCGAATCGTTTCGACGCCGTCGAACTCACCGGGCAGGTAGAGGTCCATGACGACCAGATCAGGTCGAGTCTGGCGGATCTGCTGCAACGCGTCCAGCCCGTTCGTCGCGGTGCCGACCACTTCCATTGTCGGATCAGTCTCGACAATGGCCACGAGGTTTCGCAGCGTCATGGTCTCGTCGTCTACTATCACTACCCTGGTTGTCACATGGAAAGCCTAGCACCGCGGGTGTGACGCGTTTAGAGTGCTTCGACCGATTCTAACGTCCAGGGCAGGTGGATCGTGAGCCGAAAGTGCTCGGGAAGATACTCTTCCTGGGCGCTTCCACCGAGGAGTTCGGCCCGCTCTCTGATGCCCAGCAACCCGGTGCCGGTGCCGCCAGCAAAATGTTGCTGCGCGTCGCGCGCGTTGGTGAACTCCAGCATCAAGCCTTCCCCGGGCTGACCTTCCATCCGAAGGTTCACCCGGTTATCGGTACTGTGACGTAAAGCGTTCGTCAGCGCTTCCTGGGTAATCCGTAACACGGCTCGTTGCAACGCGTCGGGGGCTGCATCGTAATTATTGAGCATGATCTGCGGTTGGATGATCAGTCCCTGGTGTACCGCATCATCTAACAGCGCTTTGAGATCCTGGAACCCACCGGGAGCCACCGATGGGACGGTCGGTTCTTTCTCCCCGTGTGCCCTGAGCGAGGTGACCAGGGTTCGGAGATCTTTGAGCGCTTGGTCTGAATAGCGTTTCGTGTCCTGCAACGCGCTGGTCAGTTCCGCATCGTGTGTATCGGCCAAGGATTTTTGCATTTGACCGGCTTGCAAGGATAATGCGGTGAGTCGTTGCGCGAGCGTATCGTGTACCTCTCGGGCTAGGTATTCGCGTTCCGTTTGTCGGGTCATCTCCGACGAGAGCACCTCGCGATCGTGTTCAACGGCTTCAACGGTGTCGCGCGCTTGGCGCATCCGCCGGCGGTGTCTCGTGGTGAAGCCGATAGCCAGGACCAATCCGAGCGTTGCAAAACCGAAGCTGAGGACCACAAGTGCTGCCACAGTCGTATCGAAGTCGGTCTCCCAGCGCCACAACGCAAGAAGATGCCACGCAATATTCACAACAATGGCCGCCAGCCCGATGCCGCTGACTATCCAGTGCCAGCGCTGGTGTGCTCGCACGATCCACACGGTCAGCCCAATGGCCAGCACATAGGGGTCACCTTGCAAGATCACCGCGTGGAACCCACCGGTGATGATCAAGGCCAGCGGGATCTTTCGATACCACGGAATCAAGAGCAATAACAGGTAGCCAATGATGAACCGAACCGCCCCGAGATCGGAGATCTCGTCAGAACCAGCTCCGCTAAAGTTTTCGGGAGCCGTCAGTATGGCAAGAATGGTCACCAGGGAACCGACAAACATCATGGCAGCAATAGCCAGTATGGCCAGGATTGCGTGCCAGAAACGGTGGTTCTTCCTCGGTGTCGTCATGGTCTCTCAGTCTAGTCAGCCGCTCTGTCACCGTGACCACCCCTTCGGTGGTGTTGAGATACCCGATCGGGTACGCAGGTTTACCCGGTTTGTGGTGTAGACAAGCGCGCTGGCTTCATAGCGTTGGAGATGTTCAGTTTTCCTTACGCCTATTCGAAAGGTCGCTATGTCTACGAGTACACAACTACCCCCACCGGTCCAAGAGCAGAAATCACGCAACACGGTCGGGCTCATCGCGTTAGTCACCGCGATAGTGGGTGCGGTGTTCGCGGTTATTCCAGGAGCTGTCATCATTGGGTGGATTTTGTTGCCCATCGCGTTCGTGTTATCGATCATCTCGTTGTTTATGAAGGATCAAAAACGCGGCCAGGGTATTGCAGCCCTAATCATTTCCATTATTGGAACCGTCATTGGGTTCATTGTGTTTTTCGCCGTAGTTGCTTCCTCAGTAGATGAAGCCTTCAGCGAGGACGTGGAGATCCAATCCCCAATAAACAACGAAGGTGACAGCGGCGCTGACCCTGATGAAGAAGCAGCGACAGAACCCGCCGAGCAGGGCGCACCGAGCGTAGAAGAGGGCACTAGAGACAACCCGCTGACTCTTGGCACCACGGTTGAAAGCGGTGACTGGGAAGTGACCGTCAACAGCGTTGAGCTGGATGCGACCGATACGATCATGTCTGAGAATACGTTTAATGACGCACCTGCCGAGGGCAACGTCTATATTATGGCCGAGGTAGCAGCGACCTATATCGGCAGCAATCCGGAAGGTGAGACGCCGTATGTCAGCGTCGAATATGTCTCCTCGGGCGGCAATTCATTTGCTAGCCATGATTCGATGGTCGTGACCCCAAATGACTTCGACTCATTAGAAACCCTCTATGAAGGTGCTTCCACCTCGGGGAACATCGCGATGGAAGTTCCTCAGGAGGACCTCGAGTCCGGGACGTTACGGGTTTCGCCGGGGTTGTTTGGTGATGCAGTGTTCTATGCGGTTCAGTAAAACCCGCACTTAATGCAGCACTAGGCTAGAGAGCACTGCGGGCCGGGGAGATACTCCCCGGCCCGCACTGGTTTATGCACCCAAACTCGTTGGGTGAGGTTTACTCGTCGTCTTCTGGGAGGACGCGAGTTACATTTGGATCGACGGGAACGCCAGGCCCGAAGGTGGTGGCGACCGTGGATTTGGTGATGTAGCGACCCTTAGCGGCGGATGGTTTCAAACGAATGATTTCATCCAGTGCTGTGGCGTAGTTTTCCGTCAGCTGTTCAGCGGTGAAGCTGGTGTTGCCAATGATGAAGTGCAGGTTCGAGTGACGGTCAACGCGGAAGTCAATCTTTCCGCCTTTGATGTCGGTGACTGCCTGAGCAACGTTGGGGGTGACGGTTCCGGTCCGTGGGTTTGGCATGAGGTTACGTGGGCCGAGGATTTTACCCAGGCGGCCAACGAGGCCCATCATGTCAGGTGATGCAACGGCGGCGTCGAAGTCGGTCCAGCCGTCTTGGATGCGCTCGACGAGGTCATCCGAGCCAACGTAGTCTGCGCCAGCTGCTTCAGCTGCTGCAGCGTTGTCTCCGGTTGCAAAGACGACAACACGGGCGGTTTTACCGGTTCCGTGGGGCAGGTTTGCGGTACCGCGAACCATTTGGTCTGCTTTGCGGGGATCGACTGACAGTCGCATGGCGACTTCAACGGTGGTGTCGATGGAGGACGGGTTGATTTCTTTTGCTAAAGCGATTGCTTCAGCTGGGGCGTACAGGCGATCTTCGATCTTTGCCGCGGCTGCTCTGTATGCTTTGCTGCGCTTTGCCATCTGCTTTTTCTCCTTATGCAGTTGTGGTGTCAACGGACCGCGCTCGGCCCTACCACGAAAATTTGAGAGGTGTTGAGGTTAGTCCTCAACGGTGATGCCCATGGAGCGGGCAGTTCCGGCAACGATCTTGGTTGCGGCGTCGAGGTCATTGGCGTTGAGGTCACGCATTTTGGTTTCGGCGATTTCTTGCGCCTGTGCCGTGGTGATCTTGCCAACCTTGACGGTGTGCGGAGTACCAGAACCCTTGTCAATGCCGGCAGCTTTTTTGATGAGCTGTGAGGCAGGTGGGGTTTTGGTGATGAAGGTGAACGAACGGTCTTCGTACACGGTGATTTCAACCGGCACAATGTTACCGCGCATGGATTCGGTCTCAGCGTTGTAGGCCTTGACGAACTCCATCATGTTCACACCGTGCTGACCAAGTGCTGGGCCAACCGGTGGAGCAGGTGAGGCTGCGCCCGCTTCGATCTGGAGTTTAATCAGACCTGCGACCTTTTTCTTTGGGGCCATTTTGGGGTCCTTTTCTTTTTCGGATAACGCCAACCACAGGAGCGTGGGTGACGGGGCGATCACCGTGGCGCGGTGATCTGAACACAACACGCCCGAACAAAGCTTTCGGGCGTGTCGTGAAGTTTGTTATGAGATTATTCGGCCTTGCTGACCTCGTGGAAGCCAAGGGTCACGGGGGTTTCGCGCTCGAAGATGGTAACCAGGACCACCAACTGCTGGGATTCGACTTTGACTTCCGAAATGGTGGCGGGCAGCGATTCGAACGGCCCTTCCTTGACGGTGACCGAATCCCCGACCGCGAAGTCGACAGAAATCTGCGGTGCAGCCTCTTGGGCGGCTTCGCCTTTGAGTGGAGCGCCGGCTTTTTCTGCTTCTTTCGCGGCTTCTTGCAGCAGGGAGGGAGCCAGCATGTCAAAGACTTCTTGCTGGCTGAGCGGGACCGGGTCGTAAGCGTTGCCGACAAATCCGGTGACACCCGGGGTGTGGCGGACAGCAGCCCACGCATCTTCGGTCATCTCCATGCGAACCAGCACGTAACCGGGCACGCGTACGCGATTGATCACCTTGCGGACGGTGTTTTTGATTTCGACGACTTCTTCCATCGGAACTTCGATTTCGTAGATGTCGTCTTCAACTTCTAGGGTCTGAATACGAGTTTCCAGATTCGCTTTGACGCGGCGCTCGTAACCGGAGTACGTGTGAATGACATACCACTCACCGGGTGCGCGACGTAGTCGTGACCGGAGCTCTTCTTCGACTTCTTCTGGCGCTTTGACTGCAGGCTCGTCGGCCTCAGCGGGTTCTTCGACCTCGTCTTCGGCAGGTTCTACGGCGCCTTCTGGAACCTCAGGGACTTCAACATCGGCGGTGACTTCATCGAGCAGGTCTTCCTGCTCAATATCTTCGGCAACTTCGGCGGGTTCGCGGACTGCGACCTCGTCGTTATCCGATTCGACAGCCGGGACCTCGTCACTATTTTCGACATCGGCGGCAGCCTCGGCTGGTTCCTGTCGTTCGTCTGCGACGTCGTCGGTGACATCTTCAACCACGGCGTTGATGTCTTCAACCTCTGGGTCGATCTGTGGTTCGAGTTCGTTCTCCGACACTAGGTATCCTGCTTTCTCAACGGTCAATCACGGGT
>CALBOC010000009.1 GCA_937896705.1 uncultured Micrococcaceae bacterium
CCGAATACCTTATAGACATTCCTGGCCCGTATCACGGGCTGGGCTGTGTTTGGTTCGCTCATGGTGCTTGACCCACCGCCACACCGTGACGGGTGAGCTCCTCCTCACGTCCTTGTTCAACTTCCTAATAAAATAAATATAGGTCGGGCCTACCAAATGGCACCGGATCCCGGTGTTACTTGGGAGTAGACACAACCTCTCGCATCAACGCTAACAAGATTGACACCGCAATTACAGGCGCCACTCAGTCTGTTATCAGGAAGAGATCCGGGAGGTTGACAAGCCGGAAGAATTGGCAAAGGCGCGCGTGGAGGACCGGCCCCCAGTGGCTTAGATCACAGAATCTCTCGGCAGCCTAGTCGGATACGCGCCCCACGCAGCGATTCAGCTCACGATCCGCGCTGTGGAGACGAGCAACTTCGGTGAGGGCAATCGCTAGAGCTAACCCTGTTGAGCCACACTCGAAGCGGATCCACGCCACGACGATTCTACGCTATCGGCGAACCGTATTGTTCAGTTGAATGCTCAAATGTGCCCACCAAACCCGGATATTCAAGGTGATTAGACTCAAAGCACACCTTGACATATATCACAAATTCTGATTTTGTGCGTGGCTTCCTCATTTAGGTTCGGCTCACCTTGCTAGATATCTGATCTCCCGAAAGCCATCATGCTGTAATATGAGCCAGCCAAATTTTGTTCCCCGCCATCCACTGCTCCACCCGGTCGTCTTACTGGTTGTGGGCGGCCTTGTGCTGGGTGTCGTATTCTTCTTCGCTGACATGCCTGCCCAGCTCGCAGCTGTGGCTTATGTAGTCGTGGGTGTCGTGATCATCCTGACGGCGATTGATATGGTCAGAGCACTCAGGGCGGGTCAGTGGGGATTAGATATTCTCGCCGTGGTGGCCATGATTGCTACCCTTGCAGTCGAAGAGTACCTTGCGGGACTCATTATTGCTTTGATGTTGACCGGCGGTGAAGCGCTTGAGGAGATGGCAGCAGGGAGGGCTTCCCGCGAGCTGGATTCATTGATTAATAGACGCCCCACCTTTGCGAATGTCCTAGATGCTGACGGCGTCACCGTGCATCGCAAGAGCATCGCTGAGGTCGAAGTCGGCGATGTGCTCATCGTCCGCGGGAACGAGGTCGTTCCGGTTGATGGCTCACTCTTGTCCCAGCGCGCTGCACTGGATGAATCTTCAGTCACTGGTGAAGCTTTGCCAGTCACAAAACACCCCGGGGACGAGGTTATCTCCGGGACGGTCAACAGCACTGAAACCTTTCAACTGCAGGCCACCACCACAGCTGAAGATTCGCATTATTCCAAGATTGTGCGCCTGGTCGAAGAGGCCGTGGAATCTCGTGCGCCGATGGTGCGGCTCGCTGACCGCTACGCGGTGCCCTTTACGGTCATCTCGCTGATCGTCGCGGGTGTGGCGTGGTGGTATTCCGGAGATCCCGTGCGCTTTGCCGAGGTGCTAGTGGTAGCGACGCCATGTCCACTGCTTATTGGCGCTCCGGTGTCATTTATGGGTGGCATGTCTTCAGCTGCACGCGCCAATGTCATTGTCAAAGACGGTGGGACGCTGGAGCGACTCTCGAAGGTGAAGTCGGCAGCTTTCGATAAAACGGGCACACTCACTCAGGGCAGACCCACGGTTTCACGGATCGCACCGGTCCACGGCTCCGCTGAAGACACCCTGCGGCTGGCAGCCTCAGCAGAGCAATATTCGGTCCATGTCTTTGCTGAACCAATTGTGGCGCATGCTCGAAACGAAAACCTCGAACTCCTGGCAATCGAGACCGCCGAAGAGATCGCTACCAATGGTGTTGCGGCAACAACATCAGCCGGTGATCAAGTGCGAGTTGGTAAATCATCGTTCATTGCAGAAGTAGCGCCCTCCTCTGAAGAATTCGCACTCAATGCCGGGGAATCTGCCGTCTATGTCTCGAAGAACAATGAGCTGGTCGGTGTCATTGTGCTGGCTGATCCGCTGCGGCACGCCTCTACCGCAACGTTGCAATGGCTGTCAGAACACGGGGTGGAACAGATGGTCATGGTCACCGGCGATATGGAAGATACTGCCCAGGCTATCGCCCAGGAAGTGGGTTTCGATCGCGCTGAAGTCTTCTCATCGATGAGTCCGACAGACAAGGTCAAGGTTGTCCAACGGATGCCAGCGCCCACGCTGATGGTCGGCGACGGTATCAACGATGCCCCAATCTTAGCCACCGCCGATGTTGGAATCGCGATGGGCGCCCGAGGGGCGACGGCCGCGTCAGAATCCGCCGATGCGGTGATTACCTCAGAAAATATCGCTCGTCTGGCAGACGTGGTGCATATTTCCAAACGTACGGTTTCGATCGCGCTGCAATCCATCTGGTTTGGCATGGCGGTTTCGATCGGGCTCATGACCATCGCAGCTTTTGGGTATTTACCTGCGACATTCGGGGCCCTCTTACAAGAAGTCGTTGACATTGTCGCGATTGTGATTGCCTTGCGTGCCCTGCGCTTGCACCGAGATATCCCATCGAAGCGCATCAGTAGTCCGCGACGAGCTGCCACCCCGGTACGCGTCTAGTTCGCTTCAAAACCTGGGGTCAGTCGCCAGGGGCTTCAAAGTAGATCCCATAATGAGCACTACACCCCGGGTTGAACGCCGCACTGCAGGCAGGACAACGTTCTGCCAGCATGTATTGCGCGACGAGAAGTTCCGTTTTACACACTCCGCACAGCACTGCTGGCTCATCATTGCGATCGTTTGGCCACGGTTGACGCTGGTGATCAGCCATCTCATCATGACATCGAAAGCACGGATAGTACTGTTCACAGCACCCAAATTTCAGCGCTACGACATCCAGCAAGGTCGCATGGTGCACGCACCGTGTCTGATCATCAACCGTACGGCCGGAGACCTGAGGTTCAGTCATGACTGACAACCTACCAGCTTGCACACTGACCGAGCAGCAACGCGAAAACCCCGCCAGATCAACGATCTGACGGGGTTTCATTTCGCGGAGGATAGGGGATTTGAACCCCTGAGGGCTTTCACCCAACACGCGTTCCAGGCGTGCGCACTAGGCCGCTATGCGAATCCTCCAGAGAGACTTTACAAAGTGTTCACCTTGCAAAGACCAGACTTTAGCATAGCCCATCCATTCTGAAATTAGCAAAATGGACGATGCCGCATTAATTGCAATCGTCGACGCCGCAAACTTGACCGTCGCTACCGATGGTCTGCAACGGTGCAGGGTGTATTTCCTCCCACACTTGGTCGAGAGCCTGGGTGAAGGTTTCAACCGATTGCGCCCCGGGAAGTGCGTATTTTTGGGCTAGGACATAGGTCGGTACCGCTGACACACCGTAAGCGCGTGCTTGCTCCACATCCGCGCGGGCGGCCGCATCAAATTCATCGGACGCGAGCACTTCACGGACTCGGGTTTCATCCAGTCCCACAGAAATCGCAACTTGTGCAAGCTGTTCATGGTCTGAGAGATCCAGACCCGTTTCGAAGTGCCCGGCTAATAATTCACGCTTCAACGCCGGCGTGATGTGAACACTATTGTCTGCGGCTTCCGCATCTTGCAGCTTCGCCAAGTGCAACAACCGGTGGGCGGTCCAAGAGTTTGCGACCACTACATCGTCCATGTTGAACTCTATGCCGGCTTCTTTGCCGTGAGCTTTGACTGTCTCAAACATTTGATGGATCTGATTTGACGGCATGCCCTTGGTCTCTGCCAAATACTGCACTTCGCTGCGATCGTCGCGTTCAGGCAAGGCGGGATCCAGTTGGAAGGTGCGATAGTGCACGTCCACCGAATCTCGATGCGGGAATGCTGCGAGCGCTTCTTCAAAGCGTGTGAGCCCGATGTAGCACCACGGGCAGGCAATGTCAGACCAGATATCAATTCTCATGCATGCTACTTTGACACGCGCGCTGCCACCGAACAATCTTGTTTCCCCAAAAGCGTGGCGGACCGACCGATCACCGTCAGAGAACGCTGTGCCGCGAATTCGCTCTTTGGCGTCGAATTGGTATGATGGACTCCGGCCCCTCACGCGGTGTCATCTTACTCAACTCCCCCAGGGCAGGAATGCAGCAAGGGTAGGTATGCTCTGACAGGTGCGTGAGGGGCTCCTAGCTTTAATGCTGTCACTTCCAGATGTCCTGGGCACACCCCTTCGCGGTGTGGCGCTCTTGCCGTGCAGTCAATGTATTGAAACCGACCGTCAAGTTATACACACCCATCGATAAACCCTTGGGACTAGGTGTGAGCGGTGTTACGGTGGTACAACCCTAACCACTTACACCTTAGGAATACATGAGCCATACAGCAAAGAAAAAATTTCATCGCATGGGCCGTGTCACCGCTCTTGCCGCTGCTGTCGGTCTTGCGCTGACCGCCTGCGGTAACGGTGAGACTGCAGACACCGGCGGCGAGGGTGGCGAGGACAACACCATCGATATTGCCATCAACCACGGTTGGGAAGAAGGCATTGCCGTCGCCGAACTCTGGGCACTCATCCTGGAAGATGAGGGCTACGAGGTCAGCAAGAACTACATGGACCTCGCGCCTAGTTTCTCCGCACTGTCCACCGGTGACATGGACTTCAATATGAACATCTGGCAGCCGGTGACCCACGAGGAATACCTCAACGAATACGGCGAAGACCTTGAAGAAGTTGGGGTCTGGAACAGCGACGCGAACCAAGTTATCGCGGTCAACGCTGATGCTCCAATCGACTCGCTGGCCGAATTGGCTGACAACGCTGATCTATTCGATAGCGAACTCGTCGGCATCGAACCCGGTGCCGGTCTGACCGAGCGGACCGAACAGTACGTCATCCCGGGCTACGGCCTGGAAGACTGGGAGTTCACCACCTCCTCCACGCCGGCGATGCTGCAAGAAGTCGACACTGCAACCAGTGCTGGTGAAAATATTGCCTTCACCCTCTGGCGTCCGCACTGGGCATTTAGTGCCTACGACATCAAAGCACTCGAAGACCCAGAAGAAGCCCTTGGTCAGGAAGAAAACATGACCATCTACGCTCGCAATGGCTTCTCCGAAGATCATCCTGAAGTCAACGAATGGTTGTCGAACTTTGAGTTCGAAACGGACCTGCTGCAGGATCTGGAAGAAGACATGTTCGTTGAAGAAGTCTCGCAAGACGACTATCCCGAAGTCGTCCGTGCGTGGATGGAAGAAAACCAAGAATGGGTTGACAGCCTCACAAACTAAGCACTACACGACCTGACAGGCGTCGACGAAAGAGAGCCTGCCGGCCCGTGGACGAACCGCATCGGCGTCATCAGCATTTGGTTTCCAGCCAACGTTGATGATGACCTCGGTTCTCCACCCGGTGTCGGTGTGGAATTCTTCGTCGACGCCTGCGGCGTTAAACCCGGTCATCGGACCCACTTGCAGGCCGTGAGCCCGCAACCCCAGGATGAGATACCCAATCTGTAAGTGTGCAGAGCGCTGTCCGATCTCCTGGCGTGCGGCTGGATCGGGTTCTAATTTTGCTCGAGCACCTTGGCGGTGCGGTGCCAACACGTGCAGATAATGGTGCCAGTTCGGGTCCCACGCGGCGATAATTGTCATCGGCGCGGCCACGGTCTTATCGCGATTCCCACGGCGCATATGCGGGCTCAGCCGCTGTTTGGCTTCGGCACTTTGCACAACCGTGAGACGCATCGGTTGCGAGTTCATCTGTGTGGGTGCCCACCGGATGTCTTCGTAGACTGCGGCGATGACGCCCGGGTCCACGGGCTCAGCAGAGAAAGTGTTGATCGTATGCGCCTGGACAAACAACCCATCCAGGACCTCCCGAGAGACCCCAATGTGGTTTGCGGGACCGTGGAACACCATGAGTTTTCCTTTCCTCAGCTTCGAAGAATACAGTCTATTGTGACAGTTCGGCCAGCAGATAATGCTGGTAACGATTCGCCCGTCAGCACGCTAGGGTATTGAGAGTGACCACCGCTTTATATCGCCGCTACCGTCCCGATACGTTTGAAGAAGTGATCGGTCAAGAGCACGTCACCGTGCCATTGGCCAACGCTATCGACAAGCGCCGGATTAACCACGCCTACCTATTTTCGGGGCCTCGTGGTTGCGGTAAGACCACCTCGGCCCGCATCCTCGCGCGCTGCCTGAACTGTGCCCAGGGACCCACCGCAAACCCCTGTGGCACTTGCGATTCTTGTACGGATCTAGCTACGGGTGGTCCGGGGTCGCTCGACGTCATTGAGATTGACGCCGCCTCCCACGGTGGCGTGGACGATGCACGCGATCTGCGCGAGCGCGCAACCTTTGCTCCCACTCGTGACCGGTACAAGATTTTCATCATCGACGAAGCGCATATGGTCACCTCGGCCGGGTTCAACGCGCTATTGAAGATCGTGGAAGAACCGCCCGAACACATCAAGTTTATTTTCGCCACGACCGAGCCCGATAAGGTCATCGGCACCATCCGCTCGCGGACCCACCACTACCCGTTCCGGTTAGTACCACCAGAGCCGCTGATGGCGTACCTAGAGACACTGGCCTCGGCGGAACAGGTCACGATCGCCCCGGGGGTGTTGTCGCTGGTGATTCGAGCCGGTGGCGGCTCGGTCCGTGACACGCTGTCGGTGCTTGATCAGCTCATCGCCGGCGCAACCGAAGAAGGGGTCGGCTACGAGCTGGCCGTGAACCTGCTGGGGTTCACCCCCGAGAACCTTTTAGACGATGTGGTCAATGCGCTGGCTGCTGAAGACTCCACCACGGTATTCCGGGTCGTTGATCAGGTCGTGCAATCCGGGCAAGATCCGGAACGCTTCGTACAAGATCTACTGGAACGCTTCCGCGATGTAGTCATCGTCCAGGCAGCCCCGCAAGAAGCCGCTGGCATTTTGCACGGCATGCCGACCGATCAACTGCGTCGGTTAGAAGCTCAAGCCCACCAGTTGGGTGCTGCAGAAGTCTCCCGTGCCGCGGACATCACTGCCGCAGCGCTGACCCAGATGTCGGGGGCAACCTCTCCGCGTTTGCACCTGGAATTGCTCATGGCCCGGCTGATGCTGCCGGCCGCTGATGAGACCGAACGCGGCCTGGCCGCACGCATGGATCGGCTGGAGCGTCGCCTCGAATACGGCGGCGTACCCGAAACAACCACTGCTCCCGCCCAGCCCGTGCCGAGCCAATCCGCAGCGACGGCGCCTCCACAGACCGAGGAGGCCGGTCTGGCTGGTGCCGCGGCCGCACGGGCGGCTCTGGCTCGGGAACGCATCGGAGCGCAAGACGACCAGGAGCAACCGCAAGACGAACCTGTCGAGCCGCCGCACCAGGCTGCGCCGGCCAAGACTCCGACGACACCTGCGCCGCAGCAACAGCAACCTCCTGCTCAGCCCGAGCCAGCACAACCGCAAGCGCAA
>CALBOC010000010.1 GCA_937896705.1 uncultured Micrococcaceae bacterium
GCATTATCGCCGGTGGAATCCTGGCGTTCTGGTTGGGTGGCAAACGCTGGGCCGCACGCGGCGGAAAAGCCGAGCAAATGTATGACGTCGGTCTGTGGGCCGTGGTCTTCGGCATCATCGGTGCCCGGCTTTACCACGTGATCACCGTACCGGATGTCTATTTCGGCCCCGGCTACGACGGCAGCGGCGACCCCTGGAAGATCTTTGCCATCTGGGAGGGTGGCATCGCGATCTGGGGTGCGATCATCGGCGGTGCCCTGGGTGTGTGGTTCGGTTGTCGACGCTACGGGCTACGCATGCTCCCGATGGCCGATGCGATTGCCCCCGGTGTGCTGCTGGCCCAGGCCGTTGGCCGGTGGGGCAACTACTTCAATCAAGAACTCTTCGGTGAACCCACGACGCTGCCGTGGGGACTCGAAGTAGAAGCCGACCACTACAACTTCCCGGCCGGGCTGCCCGCTGACACGCTTTTCCACCCGACGTTCCTCTATGAGTCGCTATGGAACCTCTTGGGTGTCGCGGTGCTACTGCTGATCGACCGACGTTTCAAACTGCGCAACGGAATGATGCTGGCATCCTACATCGTCTGGTACACCTTGGGTCGGATTCCGATCGAATCCATCCGGCTGGACGCCGCCCAAGAGTTCACCATCCTGGGCATTACCGCACGCACCAACACGTGGATGTCCGTGCTGATGTTCCTGCTGGCCGTTGGGCTGTTGATTTACGCGATCGTGAATCGACCAAAAACCCCGGCAGAGCAGGCCGAGGCCGAAAAGATCTACCGTGACGGCCACGAGAAAAGCCCGCAGCGCGACACCGATACTGACCCGACCGAACCGGCCGCGGAAGAGCAGTCTCAACCGGGCGACAACGACGTCGATAAGCCCTCATCATGACAGAGGTCATGTAGCTCATCAATGCCCAGTCATTAACTTTCGAAACCATCGACCATAGACTGAGGAATTATGAGACACGCGAAAATTGTCGCCACATTTGGCCCGGCCACACAGGGCTATGAAACCACAAGTGAGCTAATCAAAGCCGGGGTGAACGTCGCACGCCTGAACTTCAGTCACGGCGAGCATGCAGTGCACACCTCGACGTTCAAGACGATTCGGCAAGCCTCCTCGGACCTCGGTCAACCGGTCGCGATCTTCGCTGACCTTCAGGGGCCCAAGATCCGATTGGGTCGTTTCGCAGACGGACCCCACCTGCTCGAAGACGGGGATACCTTCACGATCACCACCCGGGACATTGAAGGCACCCAAGATATCTGCTCGACCACCTTCAAAGGGCTTCCCCAGGATGTCGAGGTCGGCGACGAACTCCTCATCGATGACGGTAAAATCGCACTGCAAGCCATCGAAGTCACCGACACTGATGTGGTCACCAACGTCGTGATTGGCGGCACGGTTTCCAATAACAAGGGCATTAACCTGCCGGGGGTGGCCGTGAACATTCCGGCGCTGACCGACAAGGACGAAGAAGACCTCCGCTTCGCGCTGGAACTGGGTGTGGACATGGTGGCGCTATCATTTGTGCGGAGCGCCGATGATATTGATGCCGTCCACCGGATTATGGAAGAAGAAGGCCGCCGCATCCCGGTCATCGCCAAAATCGAAAAACCTCAGGCGATCGACAACTTACAAGAAATCATCGACGCCTTCGACGCGATTATGGTGGCTCGAGGCGACCTCGGCGTGGAACTGCCCCTCGAACAAGTCCCGGTGGTCCAGAAGAACGCGATTGATTTGGCCCGCCGCTGGGCCAAGCCCGTCATCGTGGCCACCCAAGTCCTCGAATCGATGATCGAAAGTCCGCGACCCACCCGGGCAGAGACTTCCGACTGTGCCAATGCGGTTTTGGATGGTGCGGACGCTGTGATGTTATCGGGTGAAACCTCGGTCGGGAAGTACCCGGTCCGAACCGTCCAAACCATGGCCAGCATCATTAAATCCACCGAAGAACACGGGCTGGATCGAATGCCACCGCTGGGCACACGGCCGGGCACTCGCGGCGGGGCGATTACTCGTGCCGCAGTCGATATTGCGAAATCCCTGGACATCCCGTTTTTGGTGGCCTTTACTCAGTCGGGTGACTCGGCGCGGCGACTCTCACGACTGCGCGCACCACAACCGATCTACGCGTTCACCCACTCGTATACGACCAGCAATGTGTTATGCCTGTCCTGGGGTGTGATCCCGCGTATCGTGCCGTTCAAAGACTCAACAGACCAGATGACCGAACAAATCGACTACGAACTCGTCAAGAGCGGTCTGGCAGAAATCAACGATCTGGTCGTGATGGTCGCCGGCTCGCCTCCGGGAGTCCCCGGTACGACCAACATGCTCAAAGTCCACCGCATGGGTTCCACCACCGCAGAGATTGACCCCGCCCTGATCGACACCGCGGTCGCGCCGTCAGCGCACCGCTGGGATGCGGTCTCGGGCTGGTCACCGATGTAAGACCTAGGGGGAGGGGTTGCCCAGCTGGTCGATTACCGTCTGGGCAACTTCCTTCATCGTCAATCGGCGGTCCATTGAAGTTTTCTGAATCCACCGAAACGCTTCAGGCTCAGTAATCTCCAGCCGCTGTTGCAGCAGCGTTTTCGCGCGGTCCACTAACTTCCGGGTTTCAAACCGTGTTTCCAAATCCGAGACTTCAGCCTCGAGGGTGACCAGCTGATCAAATCGTGCGCGAGCCAATTCGATGGCCGGGACCAAATCGGTTTCACTAAACGGTTTGACGATATAACTCATCGCCCCGGCCTGCGTCGCCTGCTCGATGAGATCGCGCTGCGAAAATGCTGTCAGAATGACGACCGGAGCAAGTGACCTCTCGGCAATTGAACGGGTGGCAGACAGCCCGTCCATAATCGGCATCGAAATGTCCATCAGGACCACATCGGGGGAGAGCTCCTCAACCAGCTCAATGGCCCGTTGCCCATTATCAGCCTCGCCCACGACCTCATAGCCTTGCCCCGTGAGAGTCTCGACAATATCTAACCGAATGATCGTCTCGTCTTCAGCCACCACGATGCGCATCGGTGCGGCTGACGCATTATCTGTCATCGGGACCTCTTCGTTGGCTCACTAGTGCATTCGTCAGTGTTTCATTGTACGTGAGATACTCAACTGGCTTCGTTTTGTAATTCCTCAAAGTTGTGTAAAATAGCTTAGGTGCCTAGCCCGAATGGCGGAATTGGTAGACGCGTTGCACTCAAAATGCAATATCGAAAGATGTGTGGGTTCGAGTCCCACTTCGGGTACAAATCTCCTCAGAGAGTTGCTGTTCTCTGGACGGTCCGGCAGTCTGCCTCGGAACGCTTTTGTTAGCAGAACGAATCGCTCTCTTCCTCCCCAGATGCGTACCCCATCGACGCTGACCACTCCTCCGTTCACAATGAGACCAGTCCGCGAGACTTCGTTACGTCTCGCAGAGGTACATTTGGGTTGAAGTCACCTCACGGCGACAACGCGGTTTAGTTTGAAACTGCATTAACGGTGTGCGAGGATTATCTGGTGCGCCGATATGGCGTGGCCGACCACATATATTCGTGCTCCATGTAGCTGGCAGAAATTACTTCGCTTTCGCTGGCCTGTCCAAATGAGGTGTCGCCTGTGCTGCTGACAGCAGTATTGCTCGCATTGGTAGCAGTCATTTTGTCAGCTCCAATGTCGCGCTGGCTACACGCAAAAGCCGGATGGGTCCTCTGGCTCCCGCTGGTTGCCGCAGCAGGGGTACTGGTCTACGCCTACACAGGCACCCAGGGCCCCATCGTGGAATACTATCCTTGGATCCCAGAATTTCTCGACGTTGGGTTCCACCTGCGCCTGACGGGGCTCTCGCTAGTTTTTGCCCTACTCGTCTTAGTAATTGGCGCCGGAGTACTGTTCTACTCCTCCCGCTACCTTGCGAAAACAAAAATTACGAGTTTCTACCTCGGTATGACGACGTTCGCGCTTGCCATGCTGGTGCTAGTCCTCACGAACGATCTCATGGTCCTCTATGTCGCATGGGAAGCCACGACCTTAGCCTCATTCTTCCTCATCGGACGCTCTGGATCCCACGCGCGCAAACCAGCAGTTCGAACGCTTTTAGTAACCGTTGCCGGTGGGCTGGGTCTCCTGGCTGCCGTGGCGGTCATGATCGCATATACCGGAACTACGGTCATCACCGAGGTGCTGGAATCCCCGATGTGGCAGGACCCGACCATTTCTACCTGGTTGGTCATCACCTTAGCGCTGGCAGCCTTCACCAAGTCAGCGCAATTTCCCTTCCAGTCCTGGCTGCCAGATTCGATGGTCGCGATTTCACCGGTCTCGGCGTATCTCCACGCGGCAGCAATGGTCAAAGCAGGCATTTTCCTGCTTCTACTCTTCTCACCGGTGCTGGCCCAAAACGGCCTGTGGACCACGTTGCTAATCGGATCAGGGCTCATCACCGCTCTCATGGGTGCAATCGCTGCCCTGCGTCGCTATGACCTGAAAGAACTCTTAGCGTATTCGACCATGTCGCAATTGGGGTATCTGGTAGCTCTGATCGGTATCGGCACGCCGTTAGCGTTGACCGCAGCCCTATTGCACACCGTGGCCCACGCGCTGTTCAAGTCCGCACTGTTCTTGTCCGTCGGCGTCATCGACCACGAAGCGGGCACCCGCGACATGCGCATGCTGACGGTGCGGAAAGTATCGATGCCGGCCACGATGACGGTGGTAGTTCTTGGGGCAGCTTCGATGGCCGGTATCCCACCGTTACTTGGATTCGTCTCGAAAGAAAAGCTATTTGAAGCCTTCTTGGGAGCGCAACTGCCGGGTATCTGGCCGGTCGTGTTGACTGGACTCGCTGTCCTTACGGCTATCGCCACCTTCGCCTACTCCGGACGGTTTGTGTTAGGTGCGATGGGGCATTACCGCTCACCCAGCGACTGGATTAACACCCCGCGAGGCTCCGGAGCCAACCTTGTGCCCGTACACGACGGGCCCGTGACTTTCTGGCTATACCCTGCGATTAATGCCGTGTTGTCGGTGGTGCTGGGTATCATGCCGTTTTTCCTCAACGGGATGCTCTCGTCAGCCGCTTCCCAAGCAGTCGGGTCAGCGCAGAACCTCGAGCTCTCACTGTGGCATGGCATCACCCCCGCGCTGCTGTTGTCGGTGCTCGTGATAGCCGTGGGATCACTGGCGGTCTGGCAACAACCTCGTATAGAAGCGTTCTTGGTACCGCGCCCCTTGAAATACTCTGGCTTGGGTGCTGTTGAAAAGTTTCGTCAAAGCACCATCGATCTGGGAGCCGTTGTCAGCTCGTGGACCTCTGGGCTAAATCCCGGGCGCCACTTGGTCGTGCCATCTGCATTGCTCGTGGTACTCGCGGCAGTCGGATGGTTTGGCATCGATGATTTACCGGCCCAAAACGATGGACTATCTCGTTGGACCGATTGGCTGCTCTTTGCGGTCGTAGCGGTGGGGGTTATTGCCACGGTCCGGGCCAAGACCCGTGTCGCGGCCGTGGTGGTATTGGGCACGGTCGGATTTTCTGTCACCCTCTGGTTCTTCGCGCTCGGCGCGGTCGACGTCGCCCTGACCCAGCTGATGGTCGAGATCCTGACGGTGGTCATTATGGTCTTGCTCTTGCACCGGCTGCCCAAGAAGTTCGGCCGAAAGGAGCCGGTGTCGAAACTCGCAGTCTTCGCGTCCGTTGGCGCCGGAATTGCAGCCTTCGCAGGAACATTTGCTCTGACTGGTCGCAACGGTATGTCAGATCCGGCGACCTACTTTGCCGAAAGCGCCCACGATGTGACCGGTGGCAATAACCTGGTGAACGTTATCCTGGTGGAATTCCGTGCACTCGATACGCTCGGGGAGCTGACCGTGTTGGGGGTCGCCGGTGTATCCGTGGCGGCGCTGTTTGCGTCCCGGCTGCCAAACCCGGTGCGGCCGCACCACTTTATTGAAACGTCACCGCTGTCTCCTGCAACGCATAACTCGGTGTATCTGCGCACGTTTGCCAAAATCGCCTTGCCCGTGTTGATCGCGTTGAGCCTGCTGCTGCTACTGCGCGGCCACAATGAATCCGGCGGGGGGTTCGTTTCCGCGCTCATTGCCGGATCAGCGTTCGCGCTGATGTACTTGGCTGCGCCCGATGATGAAATCGCCCCGATTCGGTGGCCCTACATGGGTCTCATCGGTGCTGGTGTGATTGTCGGGTCCGCGGTTGGCTTCATCGGACTTCTAGAGGGTTCGTACCTGGCGCCTATCCAATGGGATATCTTTGGCTACACGCTGTATAGCTCCCTGGTATTTGACCTGGGTGTCTACTTCGCGGTGCTCGGCGTCATCATTGGTTCGCTCAACATGCTCGGCACGCAACGCGGTCTGGCCGCCGTCTATGAAGGTGCGGCGTCGCTGCGCACCTTCAAGAACCAACGCCCTGCAGCGCGAGAGCTCATCGAGGATGGATCACCCAGGGAGGTCACGAAATGAGTTTGGCTCTGACCGTCGCGATACTGGCAGCAGGTGCCGTTTATCTCTTCACCAAACGCGAGATGCTCCGCGTGATCCTGGGGTTCGTGCTGTTGGGCCACGCTGGCAACCTCATCCTCTTTGCCGCCGGTGGGACAGAACGACGGAATGCACCATTTCCCTCGACCTCTGAAGCCGCTGCCATGGCTGATCCCTTACCTCAGGCCTTCGTTCTTACGGCCATTGTCATCGCGTTTTCGATCACGATCTTCATGCTCGTGCTGTCCGTCACCGGGGAGAAGAGCGACGAAACAGCGACATCGGTTGAGGAACTCGATGTCGCGGCCGAGTCGCTTTCCGATGGGGTCCGGCATGACTCAGACCAGTCCACACGTCAGGAGAAGTCATGAGCCCAGAGACCATCGGCATGCTCCTGCCGTTATTTGTCGCGGTGCCGTTGCTGGCCGGCGGTGTCGCCATCATCACCGGCCCTCGCCTGCGGTTCCACGCGGTGATCGCTTACCTGACCATGCTGAGTATGTTGACCGGGGCTTTCGGCCTGGTGTACTACTTCTGGCAACATGACGGGGGTGCTATAGCCCACCAAGTTGGCCACTGGCCCGGGGGTATCGCGATACCCTTTGTCGCCGACATGTTTACCGCCCTGATGCTCTCGGTGACGTTACTGCTCACCGTGATCAGCATCTGGTTCGCACAAGCGTCCCGGGTCGCCAACTCCCGCTACTTTGTGGCGCTGGTCCTTATCTTGACCACCGGGGTGAACGGCGCACTTTTGACCGGCGACCTGTTTAACCTGTTTGTGTTCCTCGAGGTCATGTTGCTGCCAAGCTATGGTCTCTACGTATTGAGCGCTAACCGAAACATGCCGGTACGACGCGTCCACGGCATGCGCCTGTATGTCACCCTGAATCTGTTTACCTCCACGCTGTACATGATCGGTGTGGGGTTCATCTATGGCACCGCCGGATCGGTGAATATCGCAGTGCTCGCCGACCAAGCCAGCCTGGATCCGGCCGTTGCGATCGCGGGTGCCGTCTGTATCTTCGCACTCAGTATTAAAGCCTCGGTGGTACCAATCCACGGCTGGCTGGCGCGCGCTTATCCCGCGACCTCGCCGGCAGTCACGGCATTATTCTCCGGTCTCCACACCAAAGTCGCGATCTACGCTATCTACCGGATTTACGCGGTCCTCTACGACGGCGATAGCCGCTACCTCTGGGTGGGTGTGGTGTTCTTCAGCCTCACCATGCTCATCGGCGTCTTCGGTGCCGTTGGTGAGAAAACCACCCGAACCATCTTGGCCTTCCATATGGTGTCGCAGATCGGCTACATCCTGCTGGGCGTCGCCCTGTTCACCGAGCTCGGACTGACAGCCGGAATCTTCTATCTGTTGCACCACATGATCGTCAAAGCATCACTGTTTATGTCCACCGGTGCAGTCGAAGTGCGCTACGGTACCGGCGTCATAGGAGAACTCGGTGGTATCGCTCGGACCGAACCCGTTATCGCGGTAGCTTTCATGATTGCGGCGCTATCGTTGGCCGGCATCCCGCCGTTCTCTGGCTTCGTAGCCAAATTCCTGCTTATTGTCGGTGCTGTCGAGGCCGGCGAAATTGCAGCAGTAGTCATCATGCTGTTTGTCTCGCTTATCACCCTGCTGTCGATGCTCAAAATTTGGACGGGTATGTTTTGGGAGAAAGGCTCAGGAGGACCTGCAACCAAGTCGGGTACGGTTATCACCTCTCAGACCCTTGACCCCTACGCGCAGGAAATTTCGTACACGCCCGAACTGGCCACCGAAGCTACCCATGCCCAAATCACGACGCTCACCGGAACGCAAACCATTCTGGAAACCGATGAGGCAGCAATTCCGAAACGGCGCATCAACTTCGCGCTGGCCGCGCCGTCGGTTACCTTGGCGGCGATCACGGTCATTCTTGGTCTCGGAGCACAATTTTTGTTGACCTTATCCGGTATCGCCGCTGAGGGGCTCCTCGATACCAGCACCTACATCGAGGCGGTGTTGAACCCGTGAAAACGTTAACCTGGTTGCCGCGTTGGCTCTGGCTGATCGTGTGGTTCATCGGCCAGATCATAACTTCGTCCCTAGCCGTACTGAATGATCTCATCACGCCTGGAATCAAGGCGGAACCAGGCATCGCCCGGGTGAGAACCGACTGCCAAACGGACGCAGAAGTCACGATGCTCTCAGCCTTCATCACCATCACCCCCGGAACGTTGACGCTGGGTACGCATATCGACGACGACGGGGTGCGCTGGATCTATGTGCATTCGCTGTACGACGGCAGTCCGGCCGCGGTCGCCGAAGGTTCCATCGATATGCAAAACCATATTCTGGCAGCTATGCGTCGGCGAGGCTTCGATGTATCTACGATCGATCAACGAGACCGTCACCTAGGAAGCGAGGGGGTCAAGTGACAGCGGAGAATTTCGGCCTCTATACCGGCCTCATTGTGCTGGCAGCCTGTATGATCGCAATCGCTATTCGGTTGATCTCGGCTCCCACGGAAGCCGACCGGGCGGTGGCAGGCGACCTCTTGATGTTCAGTTTTACGGGTTTGCTCATCATGCTGGGTGTACTGGCTGCCCCCGATTATTTCTTTGACATGGTCCTTGTCGCTTCGGTGGTGGGGTTCCTCTCAGCAGTTTCCTTAGCCCGGGTGCTGACCAGAGGCCGGAGGTAGCATAGACCATGGGTATTGCTATGATCATCGCCAATATTATGCTGGTCGTCGGCGTTATCATTTTCGCGCTAGCGGTCGTGGGCCTTTTCAAATTCACCGACGTGTACCAACGAATTTCAGCCGTCGGCACCGCCGCCGCACTGGGGATGTCGTTACTTGTCATCGGGGCCTTCATACTCGTGCCCTCGTGGCTAAATTTTGTCCTGATGCTCGTCATCCTTGGCCTCCAAATAGCCACCTCCTCAATTGGGACGATGGCCATTGCACGGTCGGCCTACCTCACCGGATCAAAGATGCAGCCCGGCTACTTCGACCACCTCGCTGAAGACCAAGGCGAACCCGAAACCGACGTCCTACCCGACCACGATTTGCCCGACCCACCTCCCGACGGTCACACCTCCGAACGCCAATCCTGACTGTGCCCCGGCACACCTGTGGAGTAAACCCCCGGGAAGGTCTGTGCTCGTTAGACTAGGGACCGTGACTGCTACCAATAACTCTGCTTCAGACTCATCCAACACGCTGATGGTCATCGACGGCCACTCGATGGCCTACCGCGCATTCTTCGCGCTGCCGGCCGATAACTTCCAAACCGCAACCGGCCAACACACCAACGCCGTCTACGGTTTCCTCAACATGCTGCTGGCCATGATCCGCGAACAACAGCCCACCCACATCGCGGTGGCCTGGGACATGGACACCCCGACCTTCCGCTCGGAACAGTATCCCGAATACAAAGCCGGCCGCGATAAGACCCCCGACGAGTTCTACGGCCAGATCGACCTGATTAAACAGATCATGGACGCGCTCAACATCCCCAATATCGAACTGGATGGGTACGAAGCAGACGATATTGTCGCCACCATGGCCACCAGCGCCGAAGATGCCGGTTGGAAAGCCCGCGTCGTCTCCGGTGACCGCGACACCTTCCAGCTCATCAACGACAACATCACCGTGCTGTATCCGATGCGCGGTGTGTCCGAACTGCCACCCTTCGACGCTGCCACGATCGAAGAGCGCTACGGTGTCACACCTGCCCAATACCCCGACCTGGCCGCGTTGGTCGGAGAAACCGCAGATAATCTACCGGGCGTGCCCGGCGTTGGACCGGGTTTTGCGGCGCGCTGGATCAACAAATACGGCGGACTCCAGGGCGTATTGGACAACGTCGACAATATCGGCGGCAAGAAGGGCGAAGCACTGCGGGAAAACCTGGCAGCCGTTCAACGGAACCGTGAACTCAACAGGCTCGTCACGAACTTGGAGTTGCCGCTGGAGCTTGACGAGACCGTCATGGTCAATCCAGACCGGAACCAAGTCGCCGAACTATTTGACGCTCTAGAGTTCAACACGATTCGTGACCGCCTCTTCACGACGTTTGAACAGCAACTGGGCACGACCGAAGAGCCACCCCCGGCGGAAGACATGCCGGAGACCGTCCTGATCGACGAAGTCTCGGATTGGGAGGCATTCCTGACCTCGATCAGCGACCCGGTTTCGGTCTTCTGCCAGATCACTCCGCCGGCCGTCATCACTAAACGCAAAATCCCAGCACCTGGGGACTACGGGGAAATCCGCGCGCTGGGCTTTGCCACGTCCAACGCCACCGCGGTCATCGACGTCGACACGGCCTCCGAAGAACTCGGCCAAGCCGTCATTGCTTTCCTATCGGATTCGGCATACGCCAAGGTTGTATACGATCTGAAATCGATCCTCAAAGCCCTGGCCACCACGAAACCCAACTCCCCGCTGCCGGCCCGGCCAGACGTGAACACCTCGATCGTGGGCGTGGAAGACGACGTCTTACTGTCGGCCTATATCTTGCAACCTGACCGACGCGGTTACGACCTGACCGATCTGGTGCAGACCTATCTCAACACGCGGTTAGAATCCATCGCGGCTACCGAAAACCAGGGACAACTTGAACTGGAAGGCATTGACGACGATAACGCCCAGCGGCTTGCCCAATACGCTCGCAATGCGTGGATGATTCACCGACTCAACGAGGTCATGGGCGAACAGCTTGCCGAACGCGACGCGGTGCCCCTGTTACACGACCTAGAGATTCCGCTGTCGGTGGTGTTGGCCAAGATGGAACTGATCGGCATCGGTATCGACCGTGAACGGCTCGATAGTTTATTGGCTGGGTTCACCAATGAGGTCGAAAAGGCCCAGCAGTCCGCCTTCGCCTCGATCGGCGGCCAAGAGGTCAATCTTGCATCGCCCAAGCAACTCCAGACCGTGCTGTTCGAGACCCTGGATATGCCCAAAACCCGTCGCACCAAAACCGGGTATTCGACCGATGCAGACTCGTTAGCGGACCTGCTAGAAAAAACCGATCATCCGTTCCTACACAATCTGATGGCCTTCCGAGATGCGACCAAATTGCGCCAGACTGTCCAGGGGCTGTTGGACTCGATTGCCGACGACGAACGCATCCACACTCGGTTCTCCCAGACCGCGGCGGCCACCGGGCGGTTGTCGTCACTGAACCCGAACCTGCAAAACATCCCGGTGCGCACACCTGCCGGCCGACAAATTCGTGACATTTTCGTCGCCGGAACCAACCCGCGCACCGATGAACGCACCACGCTGTTAACCGCGGACTACTCACAGATCGAAATGCGCATCATGGCCCACATGTCCGAGGACGCCGGACTGATTGAGGCCTACCAAAATGGTGAAGACTTACACCGTTTCGTAGGCGCCCAAGTCTTCGAGGTCGACCCCGAAGACGTCACCACCTCGATGCGGGACAAAGTCAAAGCGATGTCCTACGGGCTGGCCTACGGGTTGAGCTCCTTTGGTCTGTCCCGGCAACTCCGGATTTCCGTGGATGAGGCACGCGAGCTGATGACCAGCTACTTTGACCGGTTTGGTGCGGTACAACGGTACTTGCGGAATGTGGTTCGCCAGGCGCGCAAGGACGGGTACACCCAGACCATGTTGGGCCGTCGACGCTATCTGCCAGATCTACAATCCGATAACCGGCAGCTCCGGGAAATGGCCGAACGGGCCGCGCTGAACGCCCCGATCCAAGGCTCAGCCGCAGACCTGATCAAAAAAGCAATGCTGGGCGTTCAAGACCGACTCGAACGCGATGGCCTCTACTCTCGCATGATTCTGCAGGTCCATGACGAATTGATCCTTGAGGTCATCGACTCAGAAGTGGACGCCGCAGAGCAAATCTTGGTAGAAGAAATGTCCTCGGCCGCCACGTTGAAAGTACCGCTGGATGTGCAGGTCGGAAAAGGCTACTCGTGGCATGAAGCCGCGCACTAAGACAAACACCGGGTGGCTGCAATCTTGCTGAGTTGGAAAACGTCCTTCCGGGAGGCAGTGCAGCCCTCGGGTTTCCACTAATCGCGCCGGTCCGACGTTGATTTTGACAGGACCGATACCGTACTATATTAAACGTTGCCTATTTTGGCACACCAATGATTATGATGCGGCATATTTCCGTGTCATAAAACCTGTAAGTTTTATCAACCATATTAATCCATATCGGAGTCCCTACTACATGACCACTACTAGCAACGCCCCGCAGG
>CALBOC010000011.1 GCA_937896705.1 uncultured Micrococcaceae bacterium
CCATCGATTCCAGCCGATAACTCAGCAGGGTCGACAACGAGATGCTCGGTCCTGGCAACAGGCCCAGGCCGAACCCGATGCCGCTTCCGCGGAACCAGCTGCCCGCCGAGTTTCGCATATCGGATTTGGTTGGGATCAGTTGCCGCCAGCGCAGCGAGCCGACATACGGAGTGGATTGTTTTTGGATGATTAACCGCAGAATTTCGGTTAGCCCGAACATGCCCACGGCCAGCGCGACGATACTCACGCCCTGGGAGGCTTCCCGCACACCGAAGGTGAACCGGGCGTCACCGCTGATCGCATCTTCGCCCAGAACCCCAAGCAGCAGGCCAAAGGCCAGTGGTAATAAGCCGGCGGTAATGGACCCACCCATGATGCGTGACAAAATGATCAGCCCGCCAAGAGTGAGGGCGAAGTATTCGGCCGAGCCAAACAGCACCGCAACTTCGGCCACCGGAGCGGCCACCATGCTCAGCACGATGACACTACCGGTCCCGCCAATAAACGACGCAATCGCGGTGATCCCCAAGGCTGGTCCGGCCCGGCCAGACTGAGCTAACGGGTAGCCCTCGAACGCTGACACCACCGAGGGCGCATCACCGGGAATATTGAGTAAAATCGAGGTCGTCGATCCGCCGTACATGATCCCGTAGAACATTCCGGCGATCACGATCATGCCGGTCAACGGGTCAAAGACATAGGTCAGCGGCAACAGGATAGCCGCACCGGACACGGGACCAACCCCCGGGATGAGTCCCATGATCGTGCCCAGCAGGGCGCCCACCAGAGCCGCCAAGAGGTGTTCTGGGGTCAGCGCGACGCTGAGCCCGTACAGCAGACCTTCCCACGGGTTCATGGCAGATTAATTCCTAACAGCAATTCGAAAACCGCCCAGATACCAAAGGTCACGGCCGTCATCGTCACGGGTATTTTCCAATGGAAGCTGCCTTCGATCAGGATGCCCAGCAGCGTGGTGCCCACCAGAGCCACTGGGATAAAGCCCAGCACCGGCAGCAGGCACGCGCCGCCAAGAATCACGGCCGCACCGATGCCGAACCGTCGCCAGGCGATCGGTGTATAGCCGAAGGTGACGCCTCGCGCCTCGATCAGCGCCACCAGCGAGGCGATGGCCATGAGCCCGGCCACGAGTAACGGAAACAGCCCGTGGCCGGGTCTGTCTAAGGTGCCTAACGGGTAGTTCTGCCACGTAATCCACGCGGTACCCGCAGCGACCACCAGTCCGA
>CALBOC010000012.1 GCA_937896705.1 uncultured Micrococcaceae bacterium
TGCCGACGGCAACTCACAACGAAAGGGCCTCTCGCTTCATGACTACCTCAGTTCCTGTGGAACCTTCCGACTACGCGCACCCAGAAAAACTCGTCTCAACGGCTTGGGTAGCAGAACACAAGGACAATCCCAACGTCGTTGTTCTCGAGTCGAATGAAGACACCCTGCTCTACTCGACCGGGCACATTCCCGGTGCCGTCAAAATTGACTGGCACACCGAGCTGAACGATCCCGTCACGCGTGATTTCATCGGACCAGAAGACTTCGCTAAAATGGCCGCCTCCAAGGGCATCAGCCGCGACACAACGGTCATTTTCTACGGCGACAAATCTAACTGGTGGGCTGCTTATGCCCTGTGGGTTTTCACCCTCTACGGGCACGAAGATGTCCGCCTGATGAATGGTGGCCGAGACAAGTGGATTGCTGAAGGTCGCGAGATCACCCGTGATGTCCCGAACGTGACCGAAGGTACCTACCCGGTTGTCGAGCGCGATGACTCAACCGAACGTGCCAACAAAGCACAGGTATTAGACAACATTGGCAAACTGCCACTCATTGATGTGCGCTCCCCCGCCGAATACACCGGCGAGACCACACACATGTCAGGCTACCCACAAGAAGGTACCTTGCGTGGCGGTCACATCCCGACGGCTGAATCGGTGCCCTGGGCAACCGCGGCCAATGAGGATGGTACTTTCAAGTCCCGCGAAGAACTGACCAAGCTTTATGCCGAGGATGCAAACCTCGGTCAATCCGATGAGGTTATTGCATACTGCCGGATTGGTGAGCGCTCAGCGCACACCTGGTTTGTGCTGCGCTATCTGCTCGGTTACGACTCCGTACGAAATTACGACGGATCCTGGACCGAGTGGGGCAACAGTGTCGGCGTACCGATCGTGATCGGTGCAGAGCCCGGCCAAGCGCCAAACTAAGACTCGTAGACATATTTCGCCGGTGCTGGGAAGGATCCCAGCACCGGCGAAATATTTTAACCCCGTCCGGCGTTAGAATGAACGGTGGATCATTGCCGTAGAAAGGATCCTATGACTGCGCAAACCATTGAGGTTCTTGACGAACTCATCGCTGACTTCCAAGACCTGCCCGAATCCGATCGCCTCGAACTGCTGTTAGAGTTCTCCGATAATCTTCCAGAACCACCGGCACGCTACGCCGGTCACGAAGATGAGATGGAACAGGTCGTCGAATGTCAGACCCCGCTGTTTTTGGCTGTGGAGTATTCCGACGAGAAAAACCCGGTGGTCACCCTGATTATCTCTGCTCCACCCGAAGCCCCTACGACTCGCGGCTTCGCTGGTGTACTCATTGAGGGGCTGTCAGGCCAGCGTGCCTCCGAGATCCTCGCGGTCCCGGATGACATCCCAAACAGGCTGGGACTGACCAACGCGCTAACCCCACTGCGACTTCGCGGGATGAGTGCACTGCTAGGTCGCATTAAGCGAAACATCACCACCCATTTGTCGTGAGCTGGACCCGGCAAACGGGTGCCACACCAGCGATCGGCGCGCTGATAGCTTCCAACCGATGGCATCGGGTGTATGAATATGACCATGACAGCACGGCCGCTCACTATGGTCACGAAGCAGTGAAGAAGCTCGCGGTCGACCCCGAGCGGTTGTATAAAACGTTGGTGGTCATCAGTCCGGACCATCAGGTGGCCAATGCACTCGTGGCGGTCGCCGACATGTTGGATTTCAAAGGGCTGAGCAAAGTTCTGGATGTGCGATCCGTGCGGATGGCCGATGCTGCCGTAGCCCAACGCAAAACCGGCTATATCTTGGGCGGTATCTCTCCGCTGGGTCAGAAAACGACGCTTCCCACTGTGCTGGACGATTCAGCTGCACAACATGACACGGTGTGGGTCTCGGGTGGACGCCGAGGTCTCTCCTTAGAACTGCAGGTCGCAGACCTCGTGGCCCTGACCCAAGCGACCGTCGCGAACATTCGTCGCTAACGGTTAGCCGCGCATTCCCGTAGCTTGGCCTCGGGTAGCGGTTAGAGCCTCTGCGATGGCGTTCTCCATGGCCTGTAATGCTTCGGAGATGGCGGGTTCTGCGTGTTCGGCTTCGACATGAAATTCCGCTAACCGGGCTTTGACGTCGCGAGTACTTATGCCCGGAAACATATTGGGCAGCACATCCGTGGAATACAACAACTGCACCAAGGGCCAGGTGGTAGCGTCCAGGGCGGTGTCGCGGCCTAGTAGAGTCGCTCGGAGCCGGACGTACATGTCCATCCGGCCGTAGGAGTCATGGGGTACCATCCGGGTACGCGGGAACAGCCCCAAAAGCTTCTTTTTCTCGACCACAATTTCTTCGCGAAATTCCAACATCCTCACAACCGCGTCCATCAGCGCAGGACGCGAGAACCGGTTAATCCATTGCTCGGCGTCTTGATTCTCGGGCGCATCCTTCATAATTTGCAGAACCGTGTGCAATGGCTGTTCCAACTCAGCCTTGTGATGGGAGTTGACCATCACGAGATCCCGGGTGACATAGAGACATCCGCGTCGAGCTAAGTCCGTCAGGACCGCACCGGCTAATCCGACACGCACGGTACGCAGCGGGACTAAAAGTTTGCCTCCATCATCAAGACAGCTCAGCAGATAATATTCTGCTAGGTTCAATGCGCGCTGCTGGGCTTCTCCAGGTGAAGACATCATATGTCCATTGTCGCGGTTTTTAAGGCCGTTGTGTAGAACTGGCCATTCTGTGGCCAGCAGACCACTATTCTTCGCTTTACGTTGCCCGCTTCTCACGGAACTGTTGGGCTTCGGCCTGCCACGCTTTGGCGATAATCGAGCGCATATCGCCAATCGTGCCGGTCACATTTTTTGTTTGGGCGATAATGGGCAGGAAGTTGCCATCACCGCCCCAACGCGGGACAATGTGCTGATGCAAATGCGCCGCGATACCAGCTCCGCCGACTTTGCCCTGATTCATTCCTAGATTGAATCCAGCCGCACGGGACACGGTGCGCAGCACCTGCATGCCAATCTGCGACAACTCAGCGAACTCTGCGGTCTCTTCGACGGTCAGATCCGTGTAGTCGGGTACGTGACGATATGGGCACACCAAAAGATGTCCCGGGTTATATGGATACAGGTTCATCACGACGTAACACGTTTTGCCGCGCGTGACGATGAGAGACGTTTCGTCATCGCGTTGCGGGGCAGCGCAAAACGGGCAGGACGCCTCATCGGTGACCTGACTTTGTCCCTTGGACACGTAGGCCAATCGATGGGGCGTCCATAACCGTTCAAAAGCATCAGGCGTCCCAGCTAATACAAAATCATCGGTGGATTCTGCATCGTGATCTGTACTGCGGTCTGCCATGGCCTATTACACCTGCTGACGCTGTTCGACGGCGGTGACGATGCGTTCAATGGCTTCATCTACCGGCACCCCATTGTCCTGGGAGCCGTCACGATACCGGAACGACACGGCATTCGCCTCGGCATCTTCCCCACCGGCAATGAGCACAAACGGTGCCTTATGTTTTGCTGCGGTGCGAATCTTTTTCGGGAACCGATCGCTGGAGCTGTCAACGCGGGCACGAATGCCGCGGGCTTTGAGCTTGTCGATGATGTCAAACATATAGTCGTTGAAGGCATCTGCCACCGGGATGGCAATGACCTGTTCTGGGGCCAGCCAAGCGGGAAATGCGCCGGCGTAGTGTTCGGTGAGCACGCCCATGAACCGTTCGATCGAGCCAAATAAGGCACGGTGGATCATGACCGGGCGCTGGCGAGTGCCATCGGCCGCCTGGTATTCCAGATCGAAACGTTCCGGAAGGTTGAAGTCCAGCTGGATGGTCGACATCTGCCAGGTGCGTCCCAGCGCGTCGCGTGCCTGAACAGAGATCTTAGGACCGTAGAAGGCCGCACCGCCCGGATCATCGACTAATTCCAAACCGGATTCGGTGGCGACTTCGGCCAAGACTTGCGTGGCGTTGTCCCATACCTCTTCACTGCCCACGTATTTTTCTGGATCCTTGGAAGACAGCTCGAGGTAGAAATCATCCAGGCCGTAGTCTTTGAGCAGGTCCAGCACGAAGTTCAGCGTGGTGGTTAGCTCGTCTTTCATCTGGTCTTCGGTGCAGTAGATGTGGGCATCATCCTGGGTCATGCCGCGAACTCGAGTCAAACCGTGGATGACACCGGATTTTTCGTACCGGTAGACCGACCCGAATTCGAATAATCGCAGTGGCAGCTCACGGTAGGAACGGCCCCGTGACGCAAAGATCAAGTTGTGCATCGGGCAGTTCATAGGTTTCAGATAATAATCTGCACCAGCCCGGGTGACTTCCCCGGTCTCTTCGTCGCGGACTTCGTCGACGTGCATGGGCGGGAACATGCCCTCGGCGTACCATTCGAGGTGCCCGGAAGTCTCATATAAGCTTTGCTTGGTGATATGCGGAGTATAGACAAACTCATACCCAGCTTCTTCGTGGCGCTGCCGGGAGTAATCTTCCATCTCCTTGCGCAGAATCCCACCTTTCGGGTGGAACACCGGCAGTCCCGAACCCAGTTCATCCGGGAACGAGAACAGGTCCATTTCGGCCCCGATCTTGCGGTGGTCGCGGCGTTCTGCTTCGGCAATGCGTTCCTGGTAGGCCACCAAATCTTCTTTGGATGCCCAGGCGGTGCCGTAGATGCGCTGCAGCTGCGGGTTATTTTCTGAACCTAGCCAATAAGCGCCGGCGGCACGAGTTAGGGAAAATCCGTTGGCGATCAGTTTGGTCGATGGAATGTGAGGCCCGCGGCAGAGGTCGTTCCACACGACTTCACCTTTACGGTCCAGGTTGTCGTAGATGGTGATATCTCCGGCACCGATTTCTACGGAGGCACCTTCGGCAGCGGCTTCATCGTCATGCTGCCGATCTAGCAGCTGCAGTTTATATGGCTCATTGGCGAGTTCCTCACGGGCCTGGGCTTCGTCGACGGCGCGACGATCAAAAGTCTGACCTGCTTTGACGATGCGCATCATGCGCTTTTGGATCTGTTTGAGATCCTCCGGGGTGAAGGGTTCGTCAACATCAAAGTCGTAATAGAAACCATCTTCGATATATGGCCCGATGCCCAGCTTGGCCTCAGGGTACAGCTCCTGGACCGCTTGAGCCAGGACGTGTGCGGTCGAGTGACGTAGGACTTCCAGACCTTCTTGGTCGGTGATGTCCACGCGCTCTACTGTGGCGCCTTCGGGAATGGCACGGAACAGGTCCTGGAGGGTCCCGTTGACCTTCATGACTACCGTAGTTTTTTCTGTACCGAATAAATCGGTGCCGGTGGTACCTTCGGCGACCTGCATGGTCTGGTCGTCTACGGTAATGGTGATTTCTTGTGGTTCGGCCACGTGCCACTTCCTCCTTGGGTTAGGCTCAAAAATCCGGTGGCATACTGGACCACCGACAAGCCATCCGCCAGTCTATCTTTTTGCTGAGCGCTTTGCAGGTTCATGAGCTCACTGGTCTTCCAGTTGAATGTCGATCACCACCCGCACGGGTGAGTCCAGCACCGTCACGGCATCGGGACGCTGCTGTTCTAGCCTCAGATAGTAGGTACTGGTCGCTTCCCAGGGCGCGAAGCTCACCACCACTTCAGTGGCCTGGGTGTCAAGACCTTCGATGTGGGCGCCGTGCGCCAGCGGTGGGGTCGTCCGAGGTTGCGGTCGGTTGGTGGTGCCGCAACCGGAGAATCACAGCCCAGCGACACACAGCACCGCTACTGCCATCGGTCTACAGCGCGTTGACATCGGCGATCTCTGTTATCTGGTGGCATATGGTTTGTGCAGCCCACGATAACGCACCGAAGCGTCCACGTCAGGGGCTAGAGCACGTTGTCGCAATTGGCTTTGGTGGACAACCGGTGGGACTGGTTGCTGCGGGGATTTCGCAAGCCATTGTGCCCAGTGGCTCCGTTGGGTATCCCAGTAATCAGGATCCGGCAGTGCGGCCGGGTCGTGCATGTCCCAGGCACGGAGAGCCTGCAGGGTGATCCCGCGGGTTCCGGTGCGTCTGGTAGTACCTTCGATAAGCAATAGCCGTGCGGAGAAGAGGATATCGCCGGTGGCATGTTGGGCTTGCGCAAAAAACGAGGTGTCGACCACCCCGGTGCCATCATCAAGCGAAATAAACACCACCCGATTACCCGAACGCATCGGTGGGGTCTGGGTTGCTACCCGCACGCCAGCGACCATCACGCGGGTGTGGTTTCGCAGTGTCAGGAGCTGATCTGCCGGCGTGGTTCCAAGTGCATCCAGATAGGGTTTATGGGATTGCATCAGATGCCCGGTGGCATCGATGGCAGTCAGATCCAGTTCAGTGCGGATTTGCTGTTCTGCGGTCGGTCTAGGAAACAGTGCGGGCAGCGTTTCTAACTCGGTGTCGCCCAACGGGAAGGCTTGTTGGCCTTCGATTTGTGGGCGTCCGGTGCGCAAACTACGGCCGGTGCGGTCCCGTCTGGTGGGTGAGTGTAAGAATTCCAGGTGATGGACCAGATCGGTACGGCTGATGCCGGTGGCTGGTAGCATGCAGTCGAATGCACCAAGCTGGGCGAGGCGTTCAAGGCTCTTTTTACTCAACCGAGCCCGGTCTCGGATATCTGCCAGACTGTCAAAGGGTTGGGCCCGTTCGATGCGGCGCATTTCTTTGTGCGTTAATCCCAACACTGTGGTCAGGGCCAACCGAATCCCCCACCGATGACGAGACCGGTTGGGGTGTGGAAGTGGCTCTAACCGCATTTGTGTGGTCGAGCGGTTGATGTCAACCGGCAGGATCTCGATGCCCATCCGGCGGGCTTCAGCCACCATCAGCCGCTGCGGATACATGCCGGGGTCATGCTCTAGGACTGCGGCCATAAAGGCTGCCGGATAATGAGTTTTCAACCAAGCGGATTCAAAAGTGGGGATCGCAAATGCCGCGCCATGGGCTTTGCAAAATCCGAAGGAACCAAACGCCGCGAGGGTTCCCCACACTTCGTCGATGACGTCGATATCCCAACCACGCTCCATGGCTTTGGCCCGGAAATAGGCCTCGACCTCGGGTTGTTCGTCCGAGCCGAGACGGCGCCGGAATTCATCGGCTGCAGCCAGTCCGCACCCGGTCATCGCGTCAAGAGTTCTCAAAAGTTGTTCGTGGAAGACCGTCACCCCGTGTGTTTCTTCCAGGATGGGTTTCAGTTGCGGGTGTGGGTAGTGGGCCGGGGCTAATTGGTGGCGATAGTCCAAAAAGGGGCGGACCATATCGGATTTCATCGGTCCGGGTCGAAATAGTGAGATATCAATAATCAGGTCGGTGATGGATTCGGGTTCAAGTTTCCCAATGAGTTCGCGTTGGCCAGGAGATTCGATCTGGAAACAGCCCAGCGTATGCGTGGTTTTGATCATCTCGTAGGTGGCCGGATCATCATGGGACACCGTTTCGAGGTTGATCTGTTCGCCGGTGGTGCGCTGAACTTCTTCGAGCGCATAGGCGATGGTGGACTGCATGCGCACCCCGAGCACATCAAGTTTGAGCATGCCCATGGGGTCCATGTCGTGTTTATCAAACTGGCTCATGGGTAGACCCATCCCGGAGGCTTCCACCGGGGTCCGATCCAGTAAGGTGGCATCTCCAAGAATGACACCGCAGGGGTGCATCGAAATATGGCGGGGTAACCGGTCGAGGCGTTCTGTCAGATCCACGAGTAAATCGAGTTGTTGATTGCCCGATTTACGGCTGTTTTGCACCTGGGCAGCAAAGTTTTGCAGTTCTGGCATGTGCTCGATTGCTTGGCGGAAATCGGAGGCTGAGAATCGCCACAGTTTTTTCGCCAGGTGATCCACTTGCTCGCGTTCTAAACCAAGCGCCCGGCCGGCATCGCGAACCGCTCCTCGAACTCGGTACCCGTTTTGCATGCTCATTAACGTGGTGCGTTCTTGCCCGAACCGGTCAAAGATTGCCTGATAAATTTCGTGCCTGCGGGCCGATTCCACATCAATGTCAATATCGGGCAGCGTGGAGCGGTCTTGCGATAAAAATCGTTCAAAGATCAGGTCGTGTTCAATCGGATCGACGTGGGAGATTCGCAATGCGTAATTCACCAGCGAGGAGGCACCGGAGCCTCTGGCAGAGACTCTCACTTGGCGGTCTTCGATCATGGAAACCACCTCGGCAACGGTGAGGAAGTAACTGGAAAAGCCCAGATTTTCAATGATATGGAGTTCGTGGTCTAGTCGGTGCAGCACCCGGTCGTATTGGGCGCCTGCGGGGTCCAGGTGCCTGAATCTGTGTGCCAGCCCCGTCCGGGCGCGTTGCGAGAGCACCGTGTGGGGCTCACCGTCGATGCCGATGACCTCAAATTCTGGGACTCGCGGTTGTCCCCAGCCCAAATCTTGGGCCGGTTCCAGCGCGCAGGTTTCGGCTAACCGTTGGGTCGTTTCGAGTAGTTGATGAGCAGCCGCGGCACCCAAGCCGGCTTCATAAGCGATCTCTTTGGCTAGGGCTTGCATGGCTTGGGCAGATTTGAGCCAGCCTTGACCATTGGGCTGCATCTCGGTCAGAGTATCGAGACTGGATAGCGCTCGGGCAGCATCCACCACATCGGCGGTGGCGGCCCCATCGGGGGTCGCGTATCGGACGGCGTTGGTCAGAACAGCTGGCAGGTTAAGGTCGGTGCTGGCGCGCAACAGCCGCACGGCTTGTGCGGTGGACAGGCGTTTTGACGGCAGGGACAGGTGTGACACGATTTCCGTAAAGAGCGTCTGGGTTGGAAGGGCCTGCTTCCACAGTCGCAATCGGGTGCGTCCCGCGGTGTATTTGCGCTGCATCATCAGCGCCCCGACGTCGGAACCCGGGCCGACCATGACCTTCAAAACAGCCTCCGGCCCAGCGGCCCGGGCTAACTGCGAGATATAAATATAGGGTGTCTGGTCGGCCCCGAGTTGCGTGTGCGCCAGCGAGATCACTCGCACCAGGGCCTGGTACCCGGCTCCAAGATTCTGCGCTTGCCCATAACCGGCCTGGGCCGTATTGGCAGCCAAGATTGTGACCCTGCCGGCTGGTAGAGGTTGCCCATCTGCGGTGTTGGATGGGTCCCACATCACCGCGAGGTTCACCCCTACCACCGGGGCAATATTGTGGGCCATACAGGCTTTGAGGTGTTTGGCCATCCCGTAGAGTCCGTCGCGATCCGTGCAGCCCATGATCTGGGCGCCATCGGCTGCCGCAGCTGCTACCAACTCTTCGGGCCAGGAGACTCCGAAGTGGGCAGAATATGCGGTCGTGACATTGAGATGAGCAAAACCAGCTGCCATGATTAGGCGACTTCATCCAATCGCAGGGCGTCGTGAACCTGGACAAGACGCCAGCGACCTGACTCAATATGGTGGGAAATATCCAGGGTCAACACCGGAGCATCCTGTGCCCGAGACAAGCTGACTTGCACCCGCCAGACCTGATAATCCACCAGCCCGGGACCGTGTCCCAAAGCTGCCCGGAATTCTTCGGCCCACCACCGACGGCGCACGTACCAGCGCTGTGGTTGCGCTTTGACCGTATAGGAGCGGCCACCGTACATCAGGTGTAACGGAACACCGGCGGTGGTGCAGGTGACCTCAATGGATTGTGTGAGTGTGCCCATGGCAAACCCCTTCCTGATCAGTGGTTTCAGTACGCTATGTTGTTCGTGCTCTCAGCATAAAAATTAACAGGGACACGATAAGCCGGACTGTTGTTGTACCGACCAAACATTCATAATGGGGCCATGACCAACTCAGCTTTCGATGCCGCATTAACCCCGCTGCTGGATGCACCTCGCCTGACCGGTGTTTGGGTGGTGGCCGGGCGGGTCGTGACCACCGTCCAGCAACTCAAGCAAGATCGGACCGGTTATGTAACGCAGTTATGGGATGTCACCAAAGACCCGATGCAGCTGACCTTTGCGGATGACTCGGTCTCGGCTGTGGGACCAGCCCGTGACGGGCGCATCTTTTTCTTATCCGCTCGTGACGCAGCCGCTGCCGACCCGGACGCTCCCGCAGCAGCCGGAGCAAAACTCTGGGTGTTGCCCACCGTGGGAGAACCCAGCATTGTGGCCCACCGGACCTGGGGCTTTAGTGATTTGCGAGTAGCCACCGACAAGCTGGTCGTGGCCATGCAGTGGCACAGTGGTGCTGCTACCCACCAAGAACACGAAGAGTTGGCTGCCACTCGCGACAAAGCAAAGGTCTCCGGAGTGGTCTATTCCCAGTTTCCAACGCGCTACTGGAATCAAGACCTGCCGCAGGGTCGAACCGTTCTGGGCCTCGCTCCGATCCCGGGCCCCGCCGAGCACCCCGAGTTCATTCGGATTGATCTGCCAGCCGGCCGATTAGTGAACTGGCACATTAATGCGGTCGCCACACACGCGGTGGTCACCATGGCACAACCCCGTGGCAACACGCCCGACGACGTGGAAACCCAAGTGGTGTATCGCATCGACTTTGTCACCGGCCAAGCCACCGAATTACTCACCTCGACGGTGCACCAAGAATTCAGCGCCGGCCCTATTAGCCCGGATGGCACTCGCGCGGTGGTCAATATCAGCACACCGTGGCGTGACGGCACAAACCTGTCGGTCTCCGCCGGGATCATGGATCTGCGCAGCGGCCAGTTGCAAGCGCTGTGGCCCAACCTTGACCGGTGGGTCTCACCAGAATGGTTAACCAACTCCCACCTGATTGCGACAAGCGACGACGAAGGTGCTGGCGCCATCTTTATGGGCGGTCTTGGCGACTCCCAGCCCACCCGGATGACCACCCCGGTGGACACGTGGCAGCCACATCCGGAGCTCAAGGCGGCTCGAACCTATACCGCACTGGCCAGCGACCCGCAGGTCAACACCGACACCGCAGCGACCGTCTATGCCATCTCCTCCGGTGTGGCCGCCAGCCCCCAACTCGTGCGCTTTGAGTTCAATCCCACTGCACCGGCACGAACTGAACCCGTGGTCGTTAACAGTCCGGCCGCTGCATTGGAATCACCGGGGCAGCTCACCACGATAAGCACCACCGCTGAGGACGGCACCCGCGTGCGATCGTGGCTGCGGCTACCCGAGGGGGACGGCCCGTTTCCGATGGTGGTATTTGTCCACGGTGGGCCGTGGGGGTCCTGGAATGCTTGGACGTACCGGTGGAATCCCGATCCATTTGTTGCTGCCGGGTATGCGGTGCTGCTCCCAGATCCGGCGATTTCAACCGGGTATGGTCAGCACATGATTGACCGGGGCAATCAGCAACTCGGTGGGACACCGTTCACCGATCTGATGCAGCTGATCGATACGGCTGCGGCTCGCGAGGATATTGATGCCGCCAATATTGCCGTGGCTGGGGGCTCCTATGGTGGCTACCTGGCCAACTGGGTTGCGGGCCATACTGGTACGAAATTCCGTTGCATTATCACGCATGCATCGCTGTGGGATACCACTGCGATGGGCCAAACCACCGATAACGCAACCTGGGACCGGGCGATGGCCCCGCAGACGCAGTATTCCCCGCACCACTATGCGCACGAGATTGCGGTGCCGATGCTGGTGATCCACGGTGATAAAGACTATCGGGTACCCATCGGCCAAGCTCATCAGCTGTGGCACGCCTTGCACACGGTGACCCCTGAAGTCACCGACGCCACCGGAGAGTCTGCACACCGGTACTTATACTTTCCCGATGAAGGGCACTGGATTCTGGGTCGTGGTAATGCCGAGGCGTGGTACAAGGTCTTCTGTAACTTCTTAGAGGTGCACCTGCGCGGTGCGGCCGAAGAATACCCGTCCGAATTGGGGTAGTAAGACACCTAGACCAGCATGTGTTGTCCACCGGTCGGGTCAAACGGTTCGATCAGTTCCGGCCCGTTATTGCGCACCGATCCCACAGCTGGATCGACCGGGTACATCTCCCACTGGCTGGCTACGTCATAGGCACCAGCAACCACGGCATCAACCAGGTGTGCTGCTTCATTCTTGGTGACCTCACCGGCCGAAAGCCATTCATCCATCATCGCCTGGCTCATGGGCAATGGCAGCCGGTCATGCAACCCGGCCAGTTCATCAAGGACCGGCGGCTCTGCGCCGGGTTGGGGTGAGGGCCCGGTGAGAATCGTGGTGGACAAAATCCAGGGAGCATCATCGTCGGCTGCCGGATCTTTCCACCATTCATAGAGGCCGGCAAAAAATATTGGTGAGCCGTCTTTGGGACGGACGAAATATGGTTGTTTGCGCTCGCCCTTGGTTTCTGGCGCCAACCATTCGTAGTACCCATCCACAGGGATGGCAGCACGGCGGGCTTTGACCGCAGACCGGAATGAGGGTTTGTCGACGACGCTTTCGGATCGTGCGTTAAAGGTCCGCTGCCCGAAAGACAGTTCCTTGGCCCAGATCGGGACCAGACCCCAGCGAGCCAAATACAAGTGGCGCTGCCAGGGGCTAGTGGGATCTTGTGGGTCCTGCGGGTGTTCGACCACCACCGGAACGTCCTTGGTCGGGGCCACGTTGTAGTCAGGAGGCAGCTCTTCAAAATTAACCGTGTCCGCACCGGTGGCTGCCATGAGATCTCCGATGGCCCGGGCCATTACATACCGTCCGCACATGTTTCTAGTATGCCAGGCTCCCGGTTCGGTTGGCGAGACAGTATTTGTACCCCAACAGCGATCAGAAGTGGTGCCGCGTCGAATCAACCATGGCCAAAGATTTGTCGATATGGTCAGATGGTGTGTAACTGCCCCCTCATCACCTGGGGGCACATTTATGATCTTGAGGAGAATATATGGCGTATAAAGTTCAGGCCGCCGTCGTACGGGCCAAGGATGCCCCGGTCACCATTGAGACCATCATCGTGCCAAAACCTGGCCCCGGTGAAGTCGTCGTCGATGTGTCCACTTGCGGCGTATGCCACACCGACTACCTCTATGTAGAAGGTGGCGTGGGCGACAACTACCCGTACCTGCTGGGCCACGAGTCCACTGCGGTCGTGTCGGAAATCGGCGAAGGCGTCACCAACGTAGCCGTCGGCGACAAAGTGATCTTGAACTGGCGCGCCGTATGTGGCGAATGCCGGGCTTGCAAGAAGGGCGATCTGAAGTACTGCTTCAACACCCACAACGCGGAACAGAAAATGACTCTGGAAGACGGCACCGAGCTGGAAGCTGCCCTGGGCATTGGTTCCTTTGCCGAAAAGACCCTGGTCGCTGCCGGGCAGTGCACCAAAATTGACGCAGACTTAGAAGACGATCAGGACGCTGCCGTAGGTCTGCTGGGCTGTGGCGTGATGGCCGGTATCGGCGCTGCAATCAACACCGGAGAGCTCAAACGCGGCGAATCCTTGGCTGTCATTGGCTGTGGTGGGGTCGGAATGGCCGCCATTCAGGGTGGGAAACTCGCCGGAGCCACCAAGATTATCGCGGTCGATATTGACGACGCGAAGCTGGAACAGGCCAAGACCCTGGGCGCTACCCACACCGTGAACTCGAAAGAAGTCGACGCTGTCGAAACGATCCGCGAACTCACCGACGGTTTCGGTGCAGACCTCGTCGTCGAGGCTGTTGGACGCCCAGAAACCTACGAACAAGCCTTCTACGCACGCGATCTGGCCGGCCGAGTGGTCTTGGTCGGCGTTCCGCACCCAGATATGAAACTCGAACTCCCGCTGGCTGATGTCTTCAGCCGCGGTGGTTCGCTGAAATCATCTTGGTACGGCGATACTCTGCCATCGCGTGACTTCCCAATGCTGGTCGATCAGTACCAGCTGGGTAGGCTGGATTTGGATGCCTTCGTCACCGAACGCATCACAATCAACGAAATTAACGAAGCATTCGACAAAATGAACGCTGGCAAAGTCCTGCGTTCAGTGGTGGAGATGTAAATGGCAAAGATTGAAAACATTGTAACCTCAGGGACCTTCTCGCTGGACGGTGAAACTCACAATGTTGACAACAACGTCTACGTTGTCGGAGACGACCAGAAAGTCATTGTCATTGACCCGGCGCACGAGATCGACAAGGTCCGTGAAACCATCGGTGGGCGTAGCGTCTCGGCTATCCTGCTGACCCACGGCCACGATGATCACATTTCGGAAGTCATCAAGCTGCGCGACATGGTGGACGCCCCGGTGCTCATCCACAAGGATGACCAGATGCTGTGGGACGCAACCCACCCAGACGAACAACCGGATGGTTACATCAGTGATGGAGATACGTTCGATATCGCCGGTGTGACGCTGACGGCAATTCATACCCCGGGCCACTCCCCTGGTTGTGTCGTGTTCCACGCACCTGAGCTTGAGGGTGGCGTCCTGTTCTCGGGTGATACGTTGTTCAACGGCGGCCCCGGCGCGACCGGACGCTCCTACTCGGATTTCGACACCATTATCGAATCGATTAAGAACAAGATCTTCCCGCTGCCAGAGCATACCAAAGTGCTCACCGGCCACGGCGATGCCACGGTCATCGGTGAAGAAAAACCGCATCTGGATGAATGGATTAAGCGCGGACACTAATTCCGCCACTGCATGAGTTGGGCTCCACAAACCTCATCGGGTTTGTGGAGCCCAATACTTTTACACCACAGTTAAGTGGTCATATGGTCCCGTCATTGTCAAGAACCTGACGCGCTTCTGGTGTTTGGAAGTCCCTAGTCCGTGATGCGGACGGTTTGTGACTGCTCGCTGCGCCCCAGCACACCGTCAGTGTCATAGAGGATGGCAGAGGTAATACCGCCGCCGGTTTGACCGATGTTGGCAGCGATCGACAGACCCAACCACTCCCCCACGGGTTCACGTAAAAAGTGAATGGTCAGATCTACATTGGCAAAAAACACGTCGCCTGTTGTGGGCTCGGCAAGAGGTGCCAGCCCGTTGGCTGTATCGGCTAATCCAATGAGCCGCACAAATGATGAGGTCGGTTCGCCTTCGATCATGTCAATATCACTGCTGATCCAGGCTCTACCATGCCCCGGAGCATGGTCAGGGAAAGTTCGAACTTGAATCGAACGAATAAAACCGCCCGGCCACCGGTCGGTCATCCCATCCCACGGCTGGGCTTCTTCAACGGGTGGGAGCTGCGGGTCGGTGAGCTCAGCGACCCGAGAGGTATCGGAAGCGATGACCTTCCACGTCCGACCAACTAGCACCGCACGCCCTTGGGCATAGACCGTGGATTGGATGAGCTCGATCGTACGGCCCGGGCGTACGGTTTCGGTGACTACTTTGACTTCACCGGCGTGCAGTTTGCCGAGGATATCGAAACTGATGCGCGTGGTGATGAAGTCGTTACGCGGCTGATAGGCCTCTAATTCGGCCGCTACCAAACCCGAAACCGGGGCCATATGGAGTTCATCTTCCTGCCAGGCGCCTTGAGCGTGCTGCGTGGAGACGAAGTACGAGGTGCGAACATCCTCGGTCATCTCGATGGGTTTGATGCGCCGAAAATACGCGGTGTCTTCTGCTTGGGTTGCTTCCTGTGATGAGGTCATGAGCCTATCTTGCCAGATCATAGGTGGGGTTGTGAGTTATGGCACGGGGATGTGTCATCCGATGGGTGATCTATGGGCTCATCAATGTGCTGACCTCGGTGCCAATCACCACTAGTCCCATGACAAAGACGAACCATCCGAAACCTTTCTGTAGGCCATCTGGCGAAATTCGTGACACCAGTCGTGCCCCGAAGAGGGAGCCTAAAATGGCAATCGCTGTGAAGGTGAGCGTCACCGGCCAGTTAATGCTGACCGCTAGGATGTGACCCCCCAATGCAGCGGTATTTTTCATCACGATCGCAAATAGCGACGTTCCGATGGCCAGGTGGATGGGCAAGCCACCGAAGAGTACCAAGGCGGGAACGATGAGAAATCCGCCGCCGGCACCTACCAGGCCCGTGACAGCACCTACCACGGCCCCAAGAAGTGCTGAAACCCAGAGTCGCGGAACCGGTGCTTCTTGCTTCGCCTGCTGCTTCTTTCCTCCGATCATGGTGACGGAGGTCGAGAGCATGATCATGGCAAAGATGAGCATCAACACATACCCGGGTAAGAACTGGGCACTCCATCCCCCAACGAAGGCCCCGGCCATCGAAGCAAGTCCGAAGGGTAATCCCACTTTGAACGAGACCCGTTTGTGTCGCCAATGCGAGATCAGACCAACCAGTGAGGTCAGACCCACAACGACAAGCGAGGCGGCGATGGCCTCCTGAGCATCCATGCCCATCACATAATTGAGGATGGGCACCGTCAGGATAGAACCACCGCCACCGAGAAGCCCAAGTGACAGTCCAACCAGTAGCGCTAGGACGTATCCAAGGATAACCATCGGTTAGTGTGCTTGCTCCTTGGCTGGTACCTTACCGGGCTGGTTTACCCAAGTGTTATAGCCGCCGATGACTTCCACGACATGATATCCGTAGTGCCGTAGCGCTGAAGCCCCCACCGCACTGCGACGCCCGGAGGCACAGTAGGAAATGATGGTACCGTCTTGCGGTAGTCGATCTCGATCCCACACGACACGACTCGCTGCAATCTGAGTTGCTTCGGGGATAAATCCATCAGTGTATTCGCTGATGTTTCGCACATCGAGCAAGACATCAGGATTGGCAACGTCTAGTTCTTCTAATGTGATGGTTGGAACAGGTTCGCCGAGAAGGGGGTCGAGGGTGGGGAGGAAGCCAGTAAGTACATCGACTCCAACCCGAATAAAGTGGTCACGATACTGTGCTGCCTCGTCTGCGTCCGCTGCCAGAACGATGAGGTCACGATGTTCTTCTTCGGGGTTATAGACCCACGCGATGTGGGTGGCGGCCTTTCCAGAATCTGGGATAGATAATGCGCCTGGCACTGCAGCGGTGTAACGGGCGTCATGGCTACGTGTGTCCACGAGAATCTTTTCCTCGCGTTCGAACAGCGGCCGCAGTTCCTCAGGAGTGTACTCGGCGAGTTCTGGGAGTTCACCCAGCACAGCCGGGCCCTGGCGATTCTGTATTTTCATGCGGGTAAAGTATGCATGAGCTTCAGGCTGTGCATCGAGTAACTCCGCAACAAAGCCATCGATATCGTCATTTTCGAGGTATTTTGCCCACCAGGAGAAGTTTCGTTCATAGCCTACTGTGGTGGTTGGGACCGCGCCCAGCGCCTTGCCACAGGCAGAGCCGGCTCCATGGGCCGGCAGAACTTGCACATAGTCTTGCAGCGTAAGGAAGTGGTCACGCAGGGAGGTAAAGAGTTGACGTGCTCCCTCGAAGCGAGTGTCTATTCCTCCGGCAGCTGCGTCCAAGAGGTCTGGCCGTCCTAGGTCTCCCACAAAGACGAAGTCTCCGCTGAGCATGAATCCTGGTTCTGTGGTTTGGGCACCGTCGGTGACTAAGAACGCAAGGTGTTCGGGTGTGTGCCCAGGCGTGTGAACTGCTTCAACCGTGATGTTACCCAGGGGGATCTGGTGGCCGTGTTTCATCTTCACGGCACCATCGAAGCCGCTACCATAAATCCAGTCTGGACCGCCCTCGTCAGAGACATAGACCTGGGCCCCGGTGGCATGTGCCAACTCGAGCGTCCCTGATAGGTAGTCAGCGTGAATGTGCGTTTCGGCCACCGCCACGATCTTCATACCATGCTGCTGCGCGAGATCGAGATACACCTGAATATCTCGGCGCGGGTCCACAACAATGGCGGTGTTTTCAGCCTGGCAACCGATGAGGTAGCTGCCTTGGGCGAGATCGGGATCGTAAATATGTTCGAGTAGCATCCGGTTCTCCTGGTGTATCGTCTTAGCGGCTAAACAACCGTGCCAGGAAGCCTGGCTTCTGGGCTTTGGCGGTATCGATTTCTTGCGGCGAATGGTTTCCGTCACACCATTGCGAAGCAGCGACCGTAGCTTTGACGGTGTCAACATGCTGACCGCAGCCAGCCCAAGTGGTTTTTTCACAGACTTCACATTGCACTGCTCGACACATTGAGACTTGCTCCTTTGTTTATTACTTCCCAAGACCTGAATATACCCCGGGGGGTATTGAAAGAATACCCCATGGGGTATAATTATTGCAAGAAGCACTCGCATTAGGAGCGTGTAATGATGCCCTCTACGGGATTAGAAAGCGATCCAGTCGCAAAGAAGAAGATCATCAATCGATTACGTCGGGCGCACGGCCAACTCGCTGCCGTCATTGATGCGGTGGATGAGGACGAGCACTGCGAAAAGATTGTGCACCAATTATCTGCTGTATCCAAGGCGGTCGATCGAGCAGGATTTCTAGTCATCTCATCGGCTTTACAAGAGTGCCTAACGGATGACGAGTTTCAACAAGAAGAACTTGACAAGCTAGAGAAGTTATTCACCTCATTCGCCTGAGTTGTACTCTCGCGATGAAGTATGGGCAGGATTCAGGTCTCATGCCCCCATATCTGTCTTAACCAGGGCATCCTTATGACACAGCGTTCGTGCGCGGTTTCGTTGTCAGAACAGCAAAACGCCTCGGCCCCGCATTAGTTTGCGGGACCGAGGCGTGATGCAGAAGAGGCGGATTAGTTGGTTATTAGAAGTCCCAGTCGCTGTCTTCGGTTTCTTCTTTGGCGCCGATAACGTAGGACGAGCCTGACCCAGAGAAGAAGTCGTGGTTCTCATCCGAGTTCGGACTCAACGCCGACAGGATCGCTGGATTCACGTCGGTGACGGAGTCAGGGAACATGGGTTCATAGCCCATGTTCATCAGCGCTTTATTCGCGTTGTAGTGCAGGAACTTTTTGACGTCTTCTGACAGACCCAGTGGATCGTAAATGTCGTGGGTGTAGGCCACTTCATTGTCATAGAGGTCCTGGAGCAGATCAAAAGCAAACTCTTTGAGCTCGGCTTCACGCTCTGGGGTCTCATTTTCCATGTTGCGCTGGTACTTGTAGCCGACGTAGTACCCGTGAATGGCTTCGTCACGAATAATCAGCCGGATGAGATCAGCGGTGTTGGTCAAACGAGCCTGCGAGGACAGGTACATTGGCCAGTAGAACCCGGAGTAGAACAAGAAGGACTCTAGAATGACAGAAGCGATCTTACGTTTCTGTGGGTCGTCGCCCTCGTAGTGTTTGATAATCTCGTGGGTCTTGTACTGCAGCGTATATTCTTCGCGGCTCCACCGGAAAATGTTATCGATGGCCTCGGTGGATGCCAAGGTCGAGAAAATCGACGAGTACGACTTAGCGTGGACTGCTTCCATGAACACAATGTTGGACAGCACCGCTTCTTCGTGCAGCGTCAGCGCGTCCGGGAGCAAAGAAACTGCCCCGATGGTGCCCTGAATCGTGTCGAGCAGGGTCAAACCGGCGAACACTTTCATCGAAACTTCGCGTTCGTCGTCGGTCATCTTTGACCAGGACTGCAGATCATTGGACAGCGGCACCTTTTCCGGTAACCAGAAGTTGGTGGTCAGACGGTTCCAGACCTCAAGGTCTTTTTCATCGTCGATTTGGTTCCAGTTAATGGCCTGGTAGGTGGGGATGCGCTGCGCTACTTCTTCAGGAGTCATGCAACTTTCTTTCTACGAGA
>CALBOC010000013.1 GCA_937896705.1 uncultured Micrococcaceae bacterium
CCGAGGGTCTCTGCAGAGAATTGTCCCGGAAGGACAAGCTTCGCCCCGACGATCACCGCGACTTGCACCATCCCCCAGGACAACACATGGAACATCGGAGTAATCGGCATGACCACATCTTCGACACTGACCGACAGATCTTTGACCGTGTTATACGTGTGCAGATACTGCGAGCGGTGCGAATAGAACACACCCTTGGGCCGGCCGGTGGTGCCGGTGGTGTATCCGGCGGCAAAAGCTGAAGTTTCTGAGATATTCGGCCAGGTATCCAACGGTTGAGCCTCGGCAAGCAGCTCTTCGTAGTAGACCGCATTGGGCAGGTTGTGTTCGATGTGCCCCTGGGCCAGGATGACCCACGTTTTCACGCCTTTGGCTTGCGCGGCGATGTTTTCGACCATCGGCACCAGTGTTTCGTCCACTACCACGACGGACGCCTGGGCATCATTGATAACGTAGCGCAAGTCATCTTCGGGCAGGCGGATGTTTAGCTGAGTAAAGACCGCACCGATCGCCGGAATGGCCCAGTACAGCTCGTAGTGGCGCAGGGAATTCCAATCCATGACTCCCACACGGTCACCAACTTTAACACCGAGTTGGGCAAACGCTCCCGCGGCTCGTTCGATCCGGTCAAAGTTTTCTCGGTAGGTGGTCCGGCCCCACTGGCCCGCCGAGTTGCGATGCACAATCTCAGTGTCGGGATAGGTCCGGACCGCTTGGCAGATGAGCCGGCCCATGCTTAGTTGATAATCGTCTTGCATGGTCGAGGGATATCCGTGTACGAGAGCCGACATCATGCTCCTTCAAGGTGCAGTAGAGGTATGTGACAATCCTCACAATAATGCACGTTGCCGGATGAGAATATAGCACCGCCTCTGACCACGCGCAGCTTGGGTTCGATGGCCGATGATTGTTGGATAACCCTAGACCTCCTAGTCCTCCCCGCGTAGCGTTGCCTAGACCAGGCCCTGGCCCTTCCGGGGCTGTCGTCCAGGAGGAATGCATGACCGGCAATACTTATAACATCTCGGAAATTGTGGGAACCTCACCCGAAGGAACCGACGCAGCGATCGCCAACGCCATCTCCGAAGCCTCAAAAACCCTGCGGAACCTCGATTGGTTCGAAGTGCAATCGATTCGGGGGCATCTGGAAGACGGCAAAGTTATTGACTGGCAGGTGACCGTCAAGATCGGGTTCCGCCACGAACCCTAACCGTCACACCTCGCGGTGCTTCGCTCATTAAGGGCCCAGCTATTCGGAATCGAGCTGGGTCCTCTTGCCGCCGCGAAAAGTTTCGAACGGCGGATCATTGAAGCGCGAACACGACCACAACTCCCCATCCGACCCATGAGTGGCCACGTCAAGCCCCGCTGCGTCCTCTTAGACCCCCGCTTCAAGCCCGGCTGTCGCGTCCAGCGTGGGGCTACCCACCGGTACGGCTTATCGGGTAATCTAGCAAAAGCATGGTGACACACCTCACCTGCGCTCACACATGTCGTCCTCAGGGACCGTTCGAAGAGGATCTACTACGATGACAGATTTAACGACCATTCTCGATGAGATTAGTGGCTTTGTTTGGGGGCCATTTTTCCTCATCCCGCTGCTGCTCGGAGCAGGGCTCTACCTGACCATCCGTTTGGGCGGCATACAATTTACTAAACTCATCCCAGCGTTAACTCTGGGCATCATTAAGCGCAAAGACGCCGGTTCCGAGGGAGATATCTCGCAGTTCCAGGCGCTCACCACCGCGTTAGCGGCCACCATCGGAACCGGCAACATTGTGGGCGTGGCCACCGCGCTGGCTATCGGCGGTCCCGGAGCCTTGTTTTGGATGTGGATTACCGGCTTGGTCGGGATGGCCTCGAAATATTCTGAAGCCTATCTCGGCGTTCGTTTCCGCGGTACAGATACCGCCGGCGAAAAATCCGGTGGCCCACAGTACTATCTGGAACGCGGCATCAAAGGGCCAATCGGGAAAATTCTCGGACTAGCGTTTGCGATCTTCGCCGTCATCGCCTGCTTTGGTATCGGCAACATGACCCAGGGCAACGCGATCGCCTCGAATGTCGAAAGTAGCTGGAACATTCCCATCTGGGTCACAGGCCTGATCCTCACGGTCATGGTGATGGTCGTGCTAGTGGGCGGCATTAAATCTATTGGCCGCGTCACCGCGGGCCTCGTACCGCTCATGGTGGTCTTCTACGTACTGGGAGGGCTCTACATCCTGCTGGTCAACTTCGGTGCCCTCCCAGCGGCATTCGCCCAAATCTTCACCGAAGCCTTCACCGGCTCGTCGGCGACCGGTGGTTTCGCCGGGGCAGCCATCATCATCGTCATCCAGTACGGCGTCGCACGCGGGATGTTCTCCAATGAATCCGGTCTGGGCTCAGCCGCTATTGCTGCAGCAGCCGCCCAGACCACCCACCCGGTCCGGCAGGGCCTGGTGTCGATGACCCAAACGTTCATCGACACCATCATCGTGGTCAGCATTACCGGGTTGGTGATCATTTCCACAGGCACCTGGAACCAGACGGATCCAGCAACCGGTGAACAGATATCCGCCGCGTTGATGACCGGTGAGGCCTTCAGCCACGGTCTGCCAGGTCAGTGGGGACACTGGGTCGTGACCATCGGTCTGGTGCTGTTCGCGTTCTCGACGATGTTGGCCTGGTCCTACTACGGCGAACGAAACATCGAACGACTCTTTGGTCGCAGTCTCGTCATGCCATTCCGTATCTTCTTCTCGCTGATCGTCTTCGTCGGCGCCACCGCCGAACTCGAAGTCGTCTGGTTGTTCTCCGATATCTTCAACGGCCTGATGGCACTACCGAACCTGATCGGTCTGTTAGTGCTCTCCGGTCTGATCGCCCGTGAGACGAAGTACTACCTCAAACACGATCCGAAGCTGGAAGCCGATAAAGCCCAAATCGAAGCCTTCATGGCCAACCGCCCCGGTTGGGATGAATGGAAATCCGGTGACGTCATCGGTTCGTCTCGGAAATACGGGATTCAAGAAGAATACCCATCCGACCGAATTCAATAGCGCGTCCTGACCCCGAACGACAAGCATCTGTGGCGGCGCAGTTCTCTAACTGCGCCGCCACAGATGCGGCCGGTGGAGCTACTTCAGATAGCGCAGGGCCTGGGCCGGATGTGCTTCAATGCCCCGCTCGTGGGCAATGATCACCACGTCTTCGTCCGGATCATACGTGGCCAGCGCGGCCAGAAT
>CALBOC010000014.1 GCA_937896705.1 uncultured Micrococcaceae bacterium
TCGAAGAGATCATCGGCCAATCGATCGACACCGAGATGTTCACCGAAGAATACTCTACGATCTTTGATGGCGACCACCGCTGGAAGAGCCTGGACACCCCAGAAGGCAGCACCTTCGCATGGGATCCAGAATCCACCTACGTACGCAAACCCCCATACTTTGAGGGCATGACCCTGCAGCCAGAGCCAGTCGAGGATGTCACTGGCGCACGCGTGCTGTTGAAACTGGGCGATTCCGTCACCACCGACCACATCTCACCAGCCGGTGCGTTCAAGTCGGACACTCCAGCAGGCCGCTACTTGCTGGAGCACGGTGTACAGCGCAAGGACTTCAACTCGTATGGCTCACGCCGTGGGAACCACGAGGTCATGATTCGCGGTACATTTGCTAACATTCGCATCCGCAACCAGATGCTGGATGGTGTCGAAGGCGGCTTCACACGTGACTTCACCCAGGAGGGTGGACCACAGTCCTACGTCTACGACGCTGCAATGAACTACAAAGAAGCTGGCACACCGCTGGTCGTGTTGGGTGGTAAAGAATACGGTTCCGGATCCTCACGCGACTGGGCCGCTAAAGGGACCGCTCTGCTCGGTGTCAAAGCCGTCATCACCGAATCCTTCGAGCGGATCCACCGCTCCAACCTGATCGGTATGGGCGTGCTGCCACTCGAATTCCCAACCGGGGAATCAGCCGACTCCTTGGGCCTGGAGGGTACCGAAACTTTCGATATCTCCGGGATCAGCGAGATGAACAACGGTTCCACACCGAAAACCGTACACGTCACCGCAACCAAGGACGATGGTACGAAGGTAGAGTTCGACGCCACCGTACGAATTGACACACCCGGTGAAGCAGACTACTACCGCAACGGTGGAATCCTGCAGTACGTGCTGCGTCAGATGGCCGAGAGCAACAACTAATCGCCCCCTGACATAGCGCGGCAACCGCGTAAATGATGTGATGGCCCGGAAACCCCAACGGTTCCGGGCCATCACTCTTTCTTATCCACATCGCACCCCTACAGCAGGTAGGATCGTTGCGTTGAGAGCTTGGCCCAAGAGCAAGGACACCAGTGACCATACTGCGGATGTATTACACCCCCGATGACCAGCAACGCCCAACCCACTATCGCGAAGCCTGGTGGGAAGAGGAAACACAGGAGTTCGTGCTCCATCACGGCAAAGTAGGGGAGTCTGGTACGACAAACGTCGAGCATGTACCAAACAGCACCGAAGCTGACCTGTTATTAGCGTCCTTTGCCGAACAGAACTCCTCGGACAACTACGTGGACGTCGATGAGCTGGTGCAGGAAGCCTTCACCGTGGTGATTCGATATAAAGGCACAACCCCGACCCAGGCCGAGCAAACCAATGCCGAGAGATTCGCTCGCGAGTACATTGCTACAGTGGCTTGGCGCGGACTCGGCGACATTGATGACTGGGCAGAAGATCCGGATCGTCGTGCGTTTGTCTATCAAATCAGCACGGTACATCGCACGAAGGCAGCGAAGTATGCCGCAGAAGCGCTCAAGAAGACCGATTTCCGTGCCGACCGAATGAAGATTGAAAGGGAGTAACTGTGCAGTATCGTCGTGTGGGCTCCTCGGGCCTGGTGGTCTCTGCCATCGGATTCGGGTGCAATAACCTCGGACGCCCGAACTCTGCGACCGAAGATCAGGACGAAGCAGTCCGGGTCGTCAAGGCTGCCGTGGATGCCGGTATCACGTTCTTTGATACCGCTGACACCTACGGAAAAACACCAGGATTATCGGAACACTACCTCGGCCAAGCACTAGCCACGGTTCGCGACCAGGTAATCATCGGCACAAAATTCGGCCTCGACATGAAAGGCGCAAACGGCCCTGACTTCGGTGCCCGTGGCTCCCGTCGCTATATCATCACCGCGGTAGAAGCCTCGCTGCGCCGGCTCAACACCGACTATATTGATCTATTGCAGTACCACTCACCAGATCCGCAGACCCCAATTGATGAGACCTTAGCGGCGTTAGATCAGCTGATTCGTGATGGAAAGGTCCGCTACATCGGGCATTCGAATTTCTCGGGCTGGCAAATCGCGCAGGCGCAGTACGTGGCCAAGGAACTGGGCACACACCGATTTATTTCCGCCCAGAACCACTACAATCTCATGGATCGTCGCGCTGAACTCGAAGTCTTGCCCGCGGCTTCGGCCTTCAGGCTGGGGGTCTTTCCCTATTTTCCACTGAATAACGGTCTGTTGACGGGCAAATATCGACCTGACGGGGGGCCAACAGGTTCCAGACTGTCATACGTGCGCCAGCACATGGTCACCAATGCCGACTGGAAACAACTCGACCAGTACGCGGCCTTTGCCGCAGAGCGAGGCATGACCGAAGTCGAGGTAGCATTTGGCTGGCTGGCAGCGCAACACCCAGTGGCCTCGGTCATCGCGGGCGCGACGCGTGTCGAGCAAGTACAACAAAACACTCAAGCCCTTGACCGTACTCTGACCGAGGAAGACTTAGCTATGCTGGACGAGATCTTCCCCCCGGTTGATAAGATTGCGCTGTTCTAAACATCCGCCACGAGAAAGAGACTCATATTATCAGCGTAGAACTCCTGGTATCTGTCGGCTTTATTGGCCTGGCAGTATTCATGCTGTGGTCGCTGCTGAACCTCAGCGGATCTCCGCTGCATCCAAGACAACGACTCTGGTGGATGCTGGCGATTGTCATCTTCCCAGGCATTGGGTCCCTGGCGTGGTTATGGTGGATTAAGCGCTACTACCCGCGCCGAAAAGCAGCTGACCCGACGTGGGATCCAGTCACCAACGCCACCCACACGCCACGCATCGGGCGACCCCGGCCCAGTCGTGGAAAGTACGAGTCACCCGGTAATTGAGGTCAGCTACGTGGCGGGATCTACTTCGACGTGGATCCAACCATCGGCTATCTTCGCGTCGTGACGAGTCAGCGGTGAAGGTGCAGGACCTGCGATTGGCTCGCCACTGAGCTTGTCATAATTGGATGCGTGGCATGGGCAGATAAACGGCGTCGTTGGTTCGTTCTCGCCGACGCCGACTATGCAGCCCTCGTGCGTGCACACCGCTGAATAGGCATGCACGGTCTCTTCGCTTTCACGATAAATGAGCACTTGATTTGCGCCCACTGCCATTTGCACCGATTCGCCCACGGGCAGGTCCTCCAAGGTCACCGCCGGGGTCATCTCACCACCGGAGAAGTCCTCGTCTTCAGGTTCGGCGGCACACGCCGCCAGCGTTACGGCAGCGGTCGCGACACCACCGGCGGCCAAGAAGGCACGACGAGAGGGTTGATTTTGGCAGCAGCTCATAACGTCTTCTCCTGTAGGGTTCTGCGCTCTGTGCTCATAGCCACAGCACGACTAACTGTCTAGCGGATCCGGATCTAACAGCGCCACCGTAATAATCGCAGAGGTGGCCTGAATCTGCCAAGGCCGGGCACCCAGATCCCGGAGGCGCCGTTCTACCGATTCGGGCGTGATTGGTTCAGGAGGTCGCCAGCACAACTCCCGCAGGGTTTCGGGCAGCAACAGGTTTTCCAACGGTATGCTCTGGTCTTCAGCCAGGCGAGCCAATCGCTTTCGGGAGGTCTGGAGTCTGCGAGCAGCCAGCGGGTCTTTTTCGCGCCAAGCCTTCACCGCAGGTGGGGCCTGTGATGCCACTCGCATTGGAGGCACCTTATCGGGGTCTTGAGCCACCTTGATGCCATCTTGAATAGCTTGCAGCCATCGTCGAGCGTCCCGTGCGGCAGCCTTGCGGCGCATACGTGGAATTTTCATCAGCTGTGGAACAGTGCGGGGTCTTGCTTTAGCCACCGCAATTAATGTGCGATCGTTGAGTAATTTCCCCGGGGGCAGGTCCCGAGATTTGGCGAGTTTCTCACGCGTGGTCCATAAAGAGCGGACAATCG
>CALBOC010000015.1 GCA_937896705.1 uncultured Micrococcaceae bacterium
CCGACGCCGGCGCCGGTCTCAATGACGGGGACCGCGGCGTTTTCGACCACCGCACGGATTAGTCCTGGCCCGCCACGCGGGATGAGCACATCCACGCCGCGACGGTAAGTCATGAGTGCATTGGCGCCTTCGCGACCCAGCTCGTCGATCCCCTGGATCAGATCGGCGGGGAGACCCTGGCTTTCCAGGGCATCACGCAGCACCGAGATAGTCACACCGTTGGTGGTTTCGGCGGCCGAGCCACCGCGCAGGATGACGGCATTACCGGATTTAATCCCGATCCCGGCGATGTCAACGGTGACATTTGGGCGCGCTTCATAGATCGCGCCGACAACACCCAGCGGGACGCGTACCTGCTGCAGGCGGATACCGTTGGGCAGGTTGTTGCCGCGGACCACGTTGCCGATCGGGTCGGGCAGGCTGGCCAGATCTCCCAGGGCAGACACCAACCCGTCGATGCGGTCATCGGTGAGTTGCAGACGGTCCAGCAGCGCGGCCGGAGTGTTGTTTTCCTTGCCACGCTGAAGGTCAGTGGCGTTGGCTTCTAAAATTTTGGCCCGGTTGGTGTCGATGGCATCGGCCATGGCCGCCAGAGCGGCATCTTTATCGGCACGTGATGCACCGGCTAACGACTTCTGGGCTTGACGTGCAGCCTGAGTGATCGCTGCGATCTGTTGGGTCACGGACTGGTGTGTAGCGGTCATGATTCGATTCTAGCCGGTGTGTTAACTGGTCAGTGTCGTCTGCTTCACGATGACCGTATCATCGGTATGCACTACGACGCGATCGTATTCTGGGCCGAGCTCTTCACGTAGCTGTTGGGTGGATTTGCCAACCATGGCCGGCAGCTCGGTCACCGAATAATTTGTCAATCCGCGGGCCACCACGGTACCGTTCGAGTTCACGATTTCTACCACGTCACCGGATTCAAACGTCCCGGTGACACCGATGAGTCCCGCCGGTAATAACGACCGCCGTCGTACGGTGATAGCTTCAACCGCACCGTCATCGATCATGATCCTGCCGCGAGACACCGCCATGTGTGCCAGCCACGCGTTGCGGGCCGATTTGCGTTCCCCGTGCGAGGCGAACCAGGTCCCGACGTCTTGGCCATCGATGGCGGCTTGCGCGTTTTCTGCCGAGGTCAAAAACGTCGGGATTCCGGCGTCGGTTGCAATCGAGGCGGCTTGAAGTTTGGTGACCATGCCTCCGGTGCCTATTGCCGAGCCGCTATCCCCCACCGAGACGTGCGACAGGTTCGCATCGGCTGAAACGTTGGCAATGCGACGTGCCCCGGCCCGGGTGGGTGGCCCATCGTAGAGGGCATCGACGTCGGTGAGCATCAACAGTGCGTCGGCTTTGACCACCGAGGCGACCAATGCGGCCAGGCGATCGTTGTCGCCGAAACGAATTTCGTGCGTGGCGACCGCGTCATTTTCATTCACAACCGGCACGACCCCGAGGTTCAGCAGACGGTTGAGGCTCCGAAAGGCGTTGTTGTATTGGGTGCGCCGCATGAGATCTTCGGCGGTCAGCAACACCTGGGCGACACTGATGGAGTGTTTCCAAAACGATTCGGAGTATTGGGCCATCAAACGGCTTTGGCCAACTGCGGCCGCAGCTTGTTGCGTGGCGAGGTCTTTGGGTCGCTTGTCCAGTCCCAGCGGTCGGAATCCGGCCGCAATAGCACCCGAAGAGACCAAGACGACTTGTGCGCCACCGTGATAGAGCTGACCGACCACGCGGGTGAGCGCATCGATGGCCGGGACGGAGACACTCCCCTGGCCATCGGTCAGTGAGGAGGACCCAATTTTGACCACAATGCGCCGCGCGAAGCGAAGTTGGGCGCGATTCGTCACTGGGTTGGGAGTCGACAAGTTGGGCGTGGACACAAGGTGGCTTTCTAGTTGGTGGTGGTTTCGTCGTCGGTCCACAACCCGGAGCGGCGTTCTTCTTCCATTTCGGCTTGAGTTGCGGCTCGAGCGGCCTTCCGTTCGGCGTAGTCTTGACGCTTTTCTTCACGCGTTGGACGCTGACGCTCTTCAAAACGAACGTCCTGTCCGCGCGGGCCCGCCAGATGTTCGGCCCCGGTGGTCATGGTCGGTTCCCAATCAAAGACCACCCCGGATTCATCGTCGCCAATGACCACGGCATCGCCGGGTAACGCGCCGGCATTGAATAATGCTTTTTCCAGGCCGAGTCGTTCGAGACGGTCAGCCAAATATCCAACGGCTTCGTCGTTGTCGAAGTTCGTTTGGGCCACCCAGCGCTCTGGGGTTTCACCGCGGATACGAAACAGCGGTTGCAGGCCGCGCTCCTCTTTGACCAGCGTAAACTGCTGGGGTTTGGCGCCACGGCGGCGCTGTTGCGGTTCGATGGTGATGGTTGCCGGTTGTTGTGCTTGCGCTTGCACCGCATCCGCAAGTTGTTCGCGGGCCTCGGTCACGAGTTCTGCCATCGCGTATTTCAGCTCGTCCAGCCCCTTGCGGGAGACCGCCGAGATTTCGAACACGCGTAAGCCGCGGGACTCGAGTTCGGCGCGGGTCATATCGGCCATGGCCTGGCCGTCTGGCAGATCCGTCTTATTGATTGCCACCAGTTGCGGACGTTCCAGCAGTGGAATAAGTTGCTCGCCACCCTCGGTCAGGATGGGCTCAACCGCGTAGGCGCCGAGTTCTTTTTCGAGAGCCTCAAAATCTGAGATCGGGTCGCGGTCGGATTCTAGCGTCCCGGCATCCAGCACATGCACCAGTGCGTGGGTGCGTTCGACGTGGCGCAGAAATTCCAGGCCCAGACCCTTGCCTTCGGAGGCTCCGGGAATGAGTCCGGGCACATCAGCTACGGTGAATCGGATACCGTCAGCGTCGACGACGCCCAGGTTGGGTACCAGTGTGGTGAAGGGGTAGTCAGCGATCTTGGGCCGGGCAGCTGAGATCGCCGCAATTAACGAGGACTTGCCTGCTGACGGGAAACCCACCAGGGCAATGTCGGCAACGGTTTTGAGTTCTAGCACCACACTGCGTTCTTCGCCGGGGATTCCCAGCAGCGCAAAGCCGGGAGCTTTACGTTTTGGCGAAGCCAGTGAGGCGTTGCCCGCTCCCCCGGTGCCACCGTGTGCCAGAATGACTTCTTCGTGCGGTACCACCAGGTCGTGCAGGATGTTGCCGTCGAGGTCTTTGATCACGGTGCCCACGGGTACGGGCAGGTAGAGTGTTTCACCGTTTTTGCCGTGGCGGAGATCTCCCTTGCCGGGTTCGCCGTTGGTCGCGTTGCGGTGGGGCCTGTGGTGGTAGTCCAGCAGCGTGGTGACATCCGGGTCGGCGACAATTACCACGTCGCCGCCGTGCCCACCATTTCCACCGTCGGGTCCACCGAGGGGTTTGAATTTTTCGCGCCGCACTGAGGTTTCTCCGTGTCCCCCGTTGCCCGCGGTGGCATGAATGGTCACCCGGTCAATGAATTGTGACATGTGGAATCCTCCGTGCGTATGTATTGAAACTCAAAGCGGGGGCGGACCAGGGGCCTGGTCCGCCCCCGCTGGAGCGTTAGAAAACGAAAAGCTTCTTAGGCTTCAGTTGGGACGATATCCACAACTTTGCGTCCGCGACGGTTACCGAATTCCACGGCACCGTTTTCGAGTGCGAACAGGGTGTGGTCTTTGCCGACACCGACGTTACGGCCGGGGTGGAATTTGGTGCCGCGCTGGCGGACCAAGATTTCACCGGCGTTAACGACCTGACCGCCAAAACGTTTTACTCCAAGAAACTTGGGGTTAGAGTCACGACCGTTACGTGTGGAACTAGCACCTTTTTTTGTTGCCATGAGTTAAATCCTTTACGAGTTCTTCCGAAAACAGTTTACTTGATTTCGGTGATCTTCACGCGGGTCTGGTCCTGACGGTGACCCTGGCGCTTCTTGTAACCGGTCTTGTT
>CALBOC010000016.1 GCA_937896705.1 uncultured Micrococcaceae bacterium
ACAGCGGTTTTACCAACACCGGGTTCACCAATGAGTACCGGGTTGTTCTTGGTACGGCGCGACAAGACCTGCATGACGCGTTCCATTTCATCGGAACGACCAATGACAGGGTCAAGCTTGGATTCGCGAGCTGCTGCGGTGAGGTTGGTACCAAACTGGTCCAGGACAACCGAACCGGCTGGCTGGCCCTGAGCGGAACCACTCTGGGACACGCCCGCTGGTTCTTTGCCTTCGCCTTCGCCCGAGCCCTGGTAGCCCGACAGCAACTGAATGACGGTCTGGCGAACACGGTTCAGGTCAGCGCCAAGCTGTACCAGAACCTGAGCGGCAACGCCTTCGCCTTCACGGATCAGACCCAGCAGGATGTGCTCGGTGCCAATGTAGTTGTGGCCCAGCTGCAATGCTTCACGCAGCGAGAGTTCTAAAACTTTTTTGGCGCGCGGGGTAAAGGGGATGTGGCCGGAAGGGGCTTGCTGGCCCTGGCCAATAATTTCTCGTACCTGCTCGCGCACAGCACCCAATGAGACATCGAGAGACTGTAAGGCTTTGGCGGCGACGCCATCACCTTCGTGGATCAACCCGAGCAGGATGTGCTCGGTACCGATGTACGAGTGATTGAGCATGCGCGCTTCTTCCTGCGCAAGCACTACGACTCGTCGGGCCCGATCGGTGAATCTTTCAAACATGGGCACACTCCTTGCTGACTGTTGAATCTGATCGTACTGAGTTATATGAGGTATTGAGACTGCTGTTCACTGCTGGGCGAAGGGAATGTGCCATTATTTACCCTAAGCTGAGTCACCCTGACTCACGGTAGGTTCGCACACACCGTTCCTATCCCACAAACGTAGTGGTTGAGGCTGTGGATAACCAGGGTTGGTGCAGCGTTATTCCAATGCGTTACAGCTTTTCGATAACAGCGTCATCGTCGCCGTGCCGTTCAGCGGCTTTCTTCTGCGCCCACAGCTGAGCTTCGCGTTCTTCGGCTTCACGGCGGGCATCGCGCTCCCCGGAGTCGCCTCGAAACAGCGAGCGCATAACCAACCAAAAGATAAAGAACAGCCCGATGGATGGTGCCAGCACTTCAAAGTAATCCATGAAAACGTCCACGGTGTCTCCTTACTCGTTGCCCTCTTCTGGTTTGAGCAGCGGGAACAGAATCGTTTCACGTATCCCGGTCCCGGTGAGTAACATGACCAGCCGGTCGACACCCATGCCCAGACCACCGGTTGGTGGGGCACCATATTCTAGAGCACGCAGGAAGTCGTGGTCTAACTGCATAGCTTCTTCATTCCCGGCGGCCGCTGCCTCGGATTGTGAGGTCAGACGCTCGCGCTGGATGACCGGGTCGATGAGTTCCGAGAATGCGGTGCCGATTTCATAACCGTCGATGATCAGGTCCCAGGCTTCAACCATCCGCGGGTCTTGCCGGTGCGGGCGCGCCAGCGGTTGGGCGGCCTGCGGGTAATGGTAGATGAAGGTCGGCTGCACCAGATTGGGCTCAACGAGTTCGTCAAATAGCTCCAGCGCCAGTTCTTGCGCGTCGTTCTGCTTGCTCGCATCGACGTCAATGTTTTGGGCTTTGGCGATCGCTAGCAGCTCGTCGGCGGTGGTGTCCGGGGTAACCTCTTGACCCACCGCTTCGGAAACGGCCGGGTAGAACTCTTGCCAGGCCCACTCGGTATCCAACACGATGGTGTTGCCTTCCGGGGTGGTGAGTTCTTGTTCGACGCCGGCTGCTTTGGCCGCGGCCAGGATGATTTCGCGGATCCGCTCGGCCATGCCGTACATATCCGAATAGGCCTCGTAGGCTTCCAGCATCGTAAATTCTGGTGAGTGCGTGGAGTCGACACCCTCGTTGCGGAAGACCCGACCGATTTCAAAAATCTTATCGATTCCGCCGACGACTGCGCGCTTGAGGTAGAGCTCAGTGGCGATACGCAGCGTCATCGTCTGATCAAACGCGTTCAGGTGCGTTTCAAATGGACGGGCCTGTGCCCCACCGTGAATCAGCTGCAGAATTGGGGTTTCGACCTCGATGTACCCTTGGTCTTCCAGGGTGCGACGGATCGCCCGAACGACACCGGCACGCTTGTGCACCATTTCGGCGGCCTCTTGCCGCACAATCAAATCAGCGTAGCGTTGGCGAACACGGGTCTCTTCGGCCAGGTCGGCGTGCAGTACCGGGAGGGGCCGCAGCGCCTTGGAAGCCATGGTCCAAGAATCCGCCATGATCGACAGTTCACCGCGCTTGGAGGTGATGACCTCACCGGTCACCGAAATGTGGTCACCCAGATCGACCAGATGCTTATAGGAATCCAGCGAGTCGGCACCAACCCGAGCCTGTGACAGCATGACCTGCAAACGAGGATGTTCGCCTGCGGCGCCACCTTCTTGCAGACTGGCAAAACACAGCTTTCCGGTGTTGCGTTGGAATACGACGCGACCGGCCACCGAGACGATGTCACCGGTTTCAACGCCCGGTTCCAGATCGGGGTATTTTTCCCGGATCTCGGCGAGCGTATGCGTGCGATCTACCTCAACCGGGTAGGCGGCGACACCTGCGTCAAGCAGTTCCTGGCGCTTGGCCTGGCGAACTTTGCGTTGATCGCGGGTGTTCTCGACGTCGTCGACAGTGGAGGGGCTGGTGTCTGAAGTGTTGGTCGTACTCACGTCCCATAGTCTAGCCCGGTGCG
>CALBOC010000017.1 GCA_937896705.1 uncultured Micrococcaceae bacterium
CGACCTTCAAACACGACGATAATCTTCTGACCTGTATCTTCTGCCCAGTACTGTAATTTCAGCAGCTCAATCTGCAGCTTGTATTTTTCCAGTTCGTACTCATCCCGTGACATGCGTTCTGAGTAGGGATAGTTTTCGCGCCAGGTCTCGACCGCTCTCCCCATCGGATCAATGAGATCGGGATCAGGGGTGTGGCCCTCAGTCACTTGGAAACCGCCGTCACGCAGGGTATCGATAAACTCGCGCAGGTTCTGTCGAGGCTGATCGGGAATGAGTTCTTCGAACAATGCGGACTCCTAAGTGCGGCAATCGCTTACGGGCATTGATTCCATTGTGCACCGTTAGCGAGGTAATTACATGTGACGACTCACGATCGAACCACGACCGGGAAAACAACAGGTAAACACGGGATGACTTGTAACGCAAGCCTTCCAGACAGAAACTGACCTGCGGCAGATCCGAAACCTGCTGCAGGCCAGTTACTGTGAACGACAGATGGAGCGTTAGAGCTCTACTTCTTTGGTTTCACCCGGGCGAGCGGCTTTGTCATCGCCTTTGAGTCCTTTGAGCATCTCAACGGCCATCGCCGGAAGACCTGGGGAATCCCAGTATTGACCGCTCTGTGGCGTGACTTTCAGCAACACCACTTCAGGGTCCTCGGGTTTTGCGTCACCGAAGAACGCTTCGGTTGTCTTGGACCAGTATTCTTTCTTCCGATCAATGTCTTGCACTGCCATCGCGGTGCCAGAGATCGAGGCCCAGAAGCCTTTCTCAGCAACAGTTACGTTAACTTGTTGCCCGCCGGTGGCCTCACGCATGGCTGGTGTGTCAACGCGGGTCATGAACCAAATCGTGTGGTCATCTTCAATGTCTTGAATCGCCATTGGTCGACTGACCAGACGACCATCGTCCTCTGTTGTGGTAAACATGCAGACATCGGCTTCTTGAGTTTTCTTCAATAGGGTCTCTACTGGATCTTTCGAACTCATATGACCTCCTTGTATAGATGTGGAGCGCTGTGTTGCGAACTATGCGCTTACAATTTCAACTTAACACGAACGTCAGGTACAAAACACCGCCAAAGAGCGCTGCCAGGCAGATTTACAGACGACATTAAGCAAACCACCAGCCGAAGCTCATAAATTGTATGAATGGACCCCATGTCTCAGTCACCCTTAGAACTCGAATTGCCCGCTGGCCACGGTAGGCGCATATTAGTCACAGGAGCCACCGGTTATGTCGGCGGCCGACTCATCCCAGAATTACTCGCGGCCGGTTTTACCGTACGAGCACTGGCGCGCAACGTGCCGGACCTACAAAATAGGCCGTGGTTCGACCAGGTTGAGACCGTCGAGGCGGATCTCCAGGAACAAGACGAGCTGGATGTGGCCTTCCAAGACGTTCATACGGTGCTCTATTTGGTGCATTCGATGGGGTCTTCGGAGGATTTCGAAGCTCGAGAGGCCGAAATCGCCCGCGGCGTGGCTGCCGCTGCAGAAACAGCCGGTGTTCGCCAGATTGTGTATCTCGGTGGATTACACCCTGACAAGCCCTTAGATCAATTATCACAGCACATGCGCTCTCGCGAACGCGTCAGCCAGATACTGCTGGCCAGCGAAGTCCCGACCTTGGTGTTCCAGGCGGCGGTGATCATCGGGTCAGGTTCCGTATCGTTTGAGATGATCCGTCACCTTGCAGAACGCCTTCCGATCATGCCCGGGCCAAGTTGGCTAAAGAATCAGATCGAACCGATCGCAATACGTGATGTGCTGTATTACCTCGCCCACGCCAGCGCACTCGACCAACCGGTGAACCAAGCGTATGGCATCGGGTGTGGTCGATCGCAATCTTTCGGATCGATGCTAGAGGACTATGCCGCTGAAGCCGGACTGAGTCCCCGAAAAGTCATACCGCTTCCCATACCGGCCCAACAGTTGTCAGGCTTCTGGATTGGAATGGTGACTCCTATCCCCCGTGGCATCGCGATGCCACTCGCTGCATCGATGGCCGAAGATGCGGTGACCAAGAACCACGAGATCGCGGAGCTCATCGCAGACCCGGCTCCCGGGCTCACGACCTATCGTGAAGCCTGTCGACGGGCACTAGACCGACAGCAACGCGGAACATTGGAAGTCACCTGGGACGATGACGTGCTGACCCACCAGGTCAATAACCCTGCCAATCCCCTCCCGTCTGACCCCGAATGGGCTGGGCACACCGTGTACACCGATGTCCGACAACGCACCGGCGATGCCCCACCGGAGGCGGTGTGGCGGGTCATCGAAACCATCGGCGGTGAACGAGGCTGGTATTCAGCACCATCACTCTGGAAGATCCGCGGCCTGATGGACCAAGCTGTAGGTGGTTATGGGTTAGCACGTGGCCGCAAAGACGAGCACCGATTGCGCGTCAACGATCATGTCGATTGGTGGCGAGTCGAAGCCATCGAACCCCAGCGGAAGGTGACCCTACGCGCCGAAATGCGGGCCGGTGGCAGAGCCTGGTTACAATTCGGGGTCGAAGCTCTCGAAGATGGCGGCACACGACTACACCAGCGGGCCGTCTTTATCCCCACCGGCCTGATCGGTCGAGCGTACTGGCGTGTTATCAAGCCGTTCCACGCACTGATCTTCCCGACCATGGCAAAAAACATCCTGGAGACTGCCTTGCAACAACAGGCACGCTGACCGTACGCCAGCAAGCCGTTCAAACGCACGGACCGTCCTTACGATCATCTTCAAGTAATAGAGCAGCTTCCAGCCAGTACACTTAGTGGGCAAACTAAAATCAAACCGGAAGTAAATTTGGGACTAACGGAACGATTCCCACACCACTTGAAGGAAAAATGTCTTGCCCGATATCGAACAGGACCGCTGGGATACTGCCCTGAACAGGGTCGCACGGATCGAACGCGAGTCTAATCTCCTCAAACGACGGCTGTTCACGCGACGCTTTTCCTATGCCAAGCGTTCCGCATGGGCGACCCCGGCTGGGCTGGACGTATTACCGCTAGACCAGCACCATAAAACACCCAGTGGGCATACCCGCGCACGAGTACGTGCGGAATCGGTGCTCATTGGTAAATTCGATGTGCAGCAAGAAGTACGGCTGCGGGCTTTCTACCCCGATGCTGGTCTTAGCATTCGCTACCAAACGGGCGGAAAGAACAACGGCGTGATCCGGACCGTGAACGCGTACAAGAAGGTCCAACCGCATGCCCCGGCATTAATGCCGGCAGTCCATGATCACGGCACAATTCTCGATGGCCGTGGAGCCTTTTTGATCGAAGAGACCGTCGCCGGCGAGACAGCAACTCGGTCACAACTTGAAGCACTCATCGACCCACTGACTCAACAACTCCGTGCCGTACACCAGGGCGTTGGTATCAGCGATAAAACCGCCAGTGCGGTTTTGGGCCCGCACAGCCGGGGACTATGGAACGAGTTCGTCGAGCTCCGCGGGGTTGATCCCAAAGTCGACCAAAAAGTACAAAAACTTTTTGACCGCGACGCTCTTCTAGAAGTAAGCATGACTCATGGAGATCTCGTAAACTCAAACATCTTGGTCAAGGGGCACGATTTCGTGCTGGTCGATTGGGAGTGGGCTTCGGTCAAGCCCATCGTCTTCGATATGGCCAAGATCATAATTAACGTTTCGAATCTCGAACAGACATTACAGAATATGCACGCTGGACTCGGTGGTGACTTGGGTACGAAGACAAGCCACTACACCTTCCGTGAGCAACTGGCGTTGGCATTGGTCCAAACCCTGACATTTTATAAACGCCAGTCCGTCAAGGCGCGTCAAGCTAAACGGACAGCTGCCCTGGCACGTCAAACCGATAAAAGGCTTAGAGCACTTACGAAGCTTGTAGAACTCGATTAGGACGTTAGTCTGCTAACTGAACCGACGAGTTTTCTCTGAGTTCGTCTTCTAGGCTCTGAGCAAGTGTTTCTGCGTAGGTTGCTGTGATGTGGTGACCATCCCGCCATACGATGACGCCGCCCACTACGGGTGCACAAGCCTCAGGCGAGCAAAGCGCATCCGACATATCTACTGTGGCTACACCTGCAGCTTCTGCAGCACTGAGCATACCCTCGTAACCGCTCGAATCCATTGCTTCATCCCGGTCCGCGGCACACTCGGTCAAAGTGTCTTCATTTTCCGCAATGCACTCGGGGACATCGAAGGAAGGCCTAGGTGTATCGAGTAGAACGGTAACCCCCACGCCCGCGTCTTCGATTTGCGTCCAGGCATCCGCATAACCACTCTCAAGATCACCAGT
>CALBOC010000018.1 GCA_937896705.1 uncultured Micrococcaceae bacterium
TCGACAAGGTTGGTGCTGCGTGTTCATATAACACCTGGCGGCATCGACCGCACGGAGTGATGTAGTCTCCACCCTGGTTGAGGCACACCAGGTGGGTCAATGGTTCTCCAGCGGCCAGGCGCCAGGCGGCGATCATCGAGCCCTCAGCGCACTGTGTCAGCCCGAAGGAGGCGTTTTCGATATTGATCCCGGTGTGGATAGTCCCTGCTGTATCCACCGCGGCGGCTGCCACCGGATGGTTGGAATACGGTGCGTAGGCGCGGGACAGAATGTCCGAAGCAGCGGTGTGAAGTTGCTCAAAAGCCGACATTAAGGCGCTCCGACCAGGGCGCGTAGAGCAGCCTGGGTGAAGATTTGGATCCCGACGCCGATGGCGCGTTCATCCGGATTGTAATCGCCCTGGTGTAGATCAAAGGTTGGCCCTCCCGGGGTGCGGGTGCCAAGTCGGAACATCGCACCCGGGACTTCTTTGGTCATCCAAGCAAAATCTTCACCACCCATAGATTGGGGTGCCAGTTCAATGTTGCGCGAACCAAGTTCGAATCGGGTCGCGTCTTCAATCAGATCCGTTTCGGCCTCGCGGTTGACCACCGGGGGCACGCCCCGGACATGTTCCAGGGAGACCTTCACGCCGTAGGGTGCAGCAACCTGACCGATGACCTCATCCAGCAGTTGGGCGCCGGTTTCCCACGCGTCGGCATCCAGGGTGCGGAAGGTACCGGCCAGCTGGCCGGTGGTTGGGATCGCATTGGGTGCGTGGCCGGACTGAATATGGCCCCAGGTCAGTTGCACACCCGAGCGCACGTCGATGCGACGCGACAAGATCGCGGGTACCTGGGCTGCGATCTGTGCCAGGGCAAAGACCACATCTTGGGTCTGTTGGGGGCGGGAAGTATGTCCGCCGCGGCCGGTGAGCGTGACCCGGACCGTGTCGGTGGCCGACGTGATCGCCCCAATGCGGGTCCCGATCGTGCCGACATCAAAGCTGGGGTCAGCGTGCAGGGCGATAATGCGCGGCACCCCGTCCAAGACACCCTGTTTGATGACTTCTAAGGATCCGCCGGGGATTTTTTCTTCTGCTGGTTGGAAGATCACCCGGATGCGCCCGTCCAGTGCCAGATGGTCCACATCCACGGTGGCGGTCCTGGCCCAGAGTCGATGCAACGTAATGGCGGTCCCCATACAAACGGCCGTGTGAATGTCGTGGCCGCACGCGTGCGCGATGCCGTCATGGATAGAGGCGTAGGGCAACCCGGTGGCCTCTTTAACGGGAAGAGCATCAATGTCGGCGCGAATACCCAGCACGATCGGACCGGTCCCAATATCGACGTAAGCTCCGGTGGATTCTAGCCGCTGGGGTTTGAGTCCAAAACGTTGCAGCGTGGCGACAATTTGATCGGTGGTGCGGTGCTCGCGAAACGACAGTTCAGGATGCTGATGGATGTCACGCCGGAAGGCCACCGTGTCTTGCAGGATCTCGCGAACCGCCGGAGTGATCCTAGGTAGTCCCGGATCATCGCGTACCGGCTGGCTATCCGATAGAGCTAGGTTTTGTGGTTTCTCGCTCACAACACATCATCGTCCCCGTGTGCTTTGATAGATTCCACGGCCTGTTTGACCGATTGTGCGTGTTCGGTGGTGGTGACCAACAACGCGTCAGGAGTGTCTACCACCACAATATCGTTTACTCCGATTAATGCGATGACCCGCGATGTATCGGTGACCACCACACCATTGGCCTCATCCGCGTAGACGCGTGGGGTTTCACCAATCACGGTCACCCCGGACTCATTCGCCGCCGGATTCAAGCGCGCAATGGCGGCAAAGTCTCCGACGTCATCCCACAGAAAGTCCCCGGGGATCACGGCCACATCGCCTGCCTCCGCGGCAGGCTCAGCCACGGCATAATCAATCGCCGTTTTGGGCAGCGTTGGCCAAATCTCTGCCATAATCTCAGCGGCATCGCCGGCTACAATCGCTTTGGCAATGGCCATCACGCCGTCATGCAATTGGGGCTCGTTGGCTTTCAAATGCTGCAGAAGCAATTTGACCGGTGCGACAAACATGCCGGCATTCCAGAAGTAATTGCCGGCGGCAATGTAGCGTTTGGCGACCTCGGCTTCGGGTTTTTCAACAAACTCGGCCACCTGATAGGCCGAAGGCGCACCCTCTACAGCCAGGGGTTCCCCCTGCCGAATATAACCGAAGCCGGTTGAAGGATAGGTGGGCTTAATGCCAATGGTCACAATCTTGCAGGTCGCAGCCGTGGCGATCGCTTCGACAACCGCTTCGCGAAAGTCCTCATCCGGGCCAATCACCTGGTCAGCGGCGAATGACCCCATGATGGCTTCTGGGTCGCGCTCGTATAGGACCGCTGCGGCCAGACCGATCGCTGCGGCGGAATCTTTTGGCTCGGGTTCAAACAGAAAGTTCTCGGGGGCCACATCAGCCAGTTGGGCGCACACCGCATCTCGGTGGGCTTCGCCCGTCACCACGATCACCTTGTCATCGGCCAGCGGTTGCAGTCGATCATAGGTGGCACGGATCAAGGTCTGACCTGATCCGGTCAAATCGTGCAGAAATTTCGGTGCGGCAGCGCGTGATAATGGCCACAACCGGGTGCCCACGCCGCCCGCGGGGATCACGGCCCAAAAACGGTCCAGCCCCGGAATATGAGATGATGATAACTGCTGATGGTTCACCCGAACTACTGTATTGCAGTTCTCTGGCAAGTCGCTGAAGTTACCGCCCGGCTGGTCGAAAATGTCGCATTAACGTTTCGCCGTCCGGTTAGTATTAGCCTATAGCTATAGGACGCAACTCGCACCGGCGCTGAACGCGAGACTAAATCAGGTCTAGGCGCCAAAATCCTGCGTGCTTTTGGAGGTTTCATAGTGTCTACTGCGACAACCGCGCAGCAGTCGCCTCCTGCCGGAAAGAAATCCGGCAGAGGAACGCTGTATCGCGGAAAAGAAGGTATGTGGTCCTGGGTTGGCCACCGAATCACCGGTGTGGTGATTTTCTTATTCTTATTGGTCCACGTGCTCGATACCGCACTGGTCCGGGTCTCACCCGAAGCCTACGATGCTGTCATCGGTACCTATAAGAACTGGTACATGGCAATCGGTGAAGCCGGTCTGGTCGCGGCGATCGTGTATCACGCATTTAACGGCATCCGCGTCATTCTGGTTGATTTCTGGGACAAGGGCACGAAGTACCAGCGCCATATGCTCTGGACTGTCATGATCCTGTGGGTCATCGTTTTTGGTGCATTCTGCGTGCGCCACTTCATGCTGGTGCTGGGAGGTTAAGCGCATGACTACGCAACAGGAAATTCACATCGCCGCACCACGAAGCGGCGATATCGATCCGAAATATCTTCGCTCCTCCGCATCCTCGAGCTCGAACTGGGAAATGTTCAAGTGGCTGTTTATGCGGATCTCCGGACCAATCTTGTTGGTCCTGATCTTTACGCACCTGTTCTCCAACCTCATGGTTGGTGACGGTGTTCAAGGTCTGAACTTTGGTTTTGTCGCTGGCAAATGGGCGTCCCCACTGTGGCAAATCTGGGACTTGGTCATGCTGTGGCTGGCAATGATTCACGGCACCATCGGTGTCGCCACGATCATTGATGACTACACCTCCAAAGACCGGACCCGTGTGGCATTCAAAGTTGCCCTGTACCTTGCAAGCATTGCCATCGTCGTGCTCGGCACCCTGGTGATCTTCACCTTCGAACCATGCATGACCGATGCTGCAGGCAACTTGCTCGATAACTCGCCAAGCTTCTGCTACAACCTGTAAGCCCGGAAGCCGCCAAGACTAAGAAAGAAGACTTCATCTGATGCAAGTACATAAGTACGATGTCGTAATTGTCGGCGCCGGTGGCGCTGGCATGCGCGCAGCCGTCGAAGCCGGTCAGCGTGCTCGGACTGCGGTACTCACCAAGCTGTACCCCACCCGTTCACACACTGGCGCAGCCCAGGGTGGTATGTGCGCCGCGCTGGCAAACGTTGAAGAAGACAACTGGGAATGGCACACATTCGACACCGTCAAGGGTGGCGACTACATCGTGGACCAGGATGCCGCCGAGGTCATGGCCAAAGAGGCCATTGACGCGGTACTGGACCTGGAAAAAATGGGCTTACCGTTCAACCGGACGCCCGAAGGCAAGATTGACCAGCGGCGTTTCGGTGGCCACACTCGTGACCACGGTAAAGCACCGGTCCGTCGTGCCTGCTATGCGGCTGACCGTACCGGCCACATGATTCTGCAAACTCTCTACCAAAACTGTGTCAAGCACAACGTGGAGTTCTATAACGAGTTCTACGTGCTGGACCTGCTGATGGTCGAAGAAGATGCTACTCGCGCAGACGGCACCCCGTACAAACAGAAACGCGTCGCCGGTGTGGTCTCCTATGAGTTGGCCACCGGGGAACTGCACATCTTCCAAGCCAAGTCCGTGGTCTTTGCCACCGGTGGTGCAGGCAAGGTCTTCAAGACCACCTCCAACGCCCACACGCTAACCGGTGACGGCATGGCCATTGCCTACCGTCACGGTATTCCGCTAGAAGACATGGAGTTCATTCAGTTCCACCCAACCGGCCTGGCCGGACTGGGGATTCTGGTCTCCGAAGCGGCCCGCGGTGAAGGTGGAATTCTCCGCAACGCCGACGGTGAGCGGTTCATGGAACGCTACGCGCCGACCATTAAGGACCTGGCCCCGCGTGACATCGTTGCCCGCTCGATGGCCAACGAAGTTCGTGAAGGCCGCGGGGCTGGACCCAATAAGGACTACGTCCTGTTGGACCTGACCCACCTGGAACCAGAACACATCGACGCCAAACTCCCAGACATTACCGAGTTCGCTCGGACCTATCTGGGCGTGGAACCACACACCGAACCAGTGCCGGTGTTCCCGACCTGTCACTACGTAATGGGTGGTATCCCAACCGACATCGAAGCCAATGTGCTGCAGGATAACGAAACCCGTATCCCAGGGCTGTACGCTGCCGGTGAGGTGGCCTGTGTTTCCGTTCACGGCGCCAACCGTCTGGGAACCAACTCGCTGCTCGACATCAACGTCTTTGGTCGTCGTGCCGGGCTGTACGCCGCAGAATATGCCAAAGAGGCTGACTTTGTGGAACTGCCTGAACAGGGCGAAGCCTTCATCACCGGTGAGATCGAATCTCTACGCTCTGCGGAGGGTACCGAGAAGGTCGGCGCACTGCGGGCTGAGCTGCAAGAAGTCATGGACGCCGACATGCAGGTCTTCCGCACCGAAGAGTCCATCCGTCGTGCGATGGACAAAATCGCTGAACTGCGTGAACGCTACAAGAACGTAGCAGTTCAAGATAAGGGCAAGCGCTACAACCTGGACCTTCTAGAAGGTCTGGAACTGGGCTACCTGCTGGACATTGCCGAGGCCATGTCCGTTGCAGCGCTGCACCGCCCTGAGTCTCGCGGCGGGCACTACCGCGAAGACTTCCCAGATCGTGATGACGAAAACTGGATGGTCCACTCGATGCTGTACCGCGACGAGGACGCCGAAACCGAAGGCGTCAAGGGCATCCGTTTCGATACCAAAGATGTCGTCATGACCCGCTACGAACCAATGGAGCGTAAGTACTAATGACTGCAACAATCGAAGAAACCAACTCCGGCGAAGTCGGTGCCATCGAGTCCTTCACCGTGACCATGCAGGTCCGCCGCTACCAGCCAGAATTTCACGAAGATGCATACTGGGATACCTGGACCGTGGAAATGTTCGGCACCGACCGTGTCCTGGACGCGCTGCACAAGATCAAGTGGGAAATTGACGGCACGCTAACCTTCCGCCGCTCGTGTGCGCACGGGATTTGCGGCTCGGATGCCATGCGCATCAACGGCGTCAACCGCCTGGCATGCAAGGTCCTACTCAAGGATCTGGACCTGTCCAAACCGGTCATCGTTGAACCCATCAAGGGTCTACCGGTCGAAAAAGACATGATTGTGGACATGGAACCGTTCTTCCAGTCCTACCGCGAAATCATGCCGTTTTTGATCGCTGACGAATCACGCGAACCAACCCGTGAGCGTCTCCAGTCCCCAGAAGCCCGCGAACGCTTCGATGACACGACCAAGTGCATCCTGTGTGCCGCGTGCACCTCATCCTGCCCGGTCTTCTGGACCGACGGCCAGTACTTCGGTCCGGCAGCGATCGTCAACGCACACCGCTTCATCTTCGACGACCGTGACGAAGGTGGCGACATGCGTCTTGAGGTCCTCAACGACAAAGAAGGCGTATGGCGCTGCCGTACGACCTTCAACTGTACTGAAGCTTGCCCGCGTGGCATTCAGGTCACCAAGGCGATCCAAGAGGTCAAGCAAGCCATCCTGGCTCGCAACATCTAACTGAGACCAGCCTGATCCTGCGGGGGCGAGAAGCGTCATTGCTTCTCGCCCCCGCAGTCGTTTAAGGTCTTCCCCCACGACAACAGCAGCGAGCTCCCCCACAACGTCTTGAACCCGCGCGGCACACAGCAACGTTCAAATCTTCCAGTACCCGCCAATGCGGGGCAGAATCGATGTCAGCACGTTTGCCGGCATGGGGAAAGACCTTGTACAAGGAGCAGATATCATGTTGAACCGCCTCCACGATCTGTTACGGCTGCGCACGTCACCCTCGATATTCTTCGGTGCCGCCGCGATCATCGTCCTGTTCGTGATCGCAACGGTCACGTTTACCGAAACCATGGATACCGTCTTCTCAGCAGCCTCCGAGTGGTTATATACCAATCTGGGCTGGTTCTACATTTTCGGCGTCACCTTATTTTTGATCTTCCTGCTGTACTTGGTCGTCAGCCGGTACGGACGGGTCAAACTCGGACCAGACGATGAACCACCCGAACACAGCGGCATCACCTGGTTCGCCATGCTGTTTGCCGCCGGGATCGGCAGTATTCTGATGTTCTGGGGCGTCGCGGAACCCGTCAGTCACTTCGGTGATCCCCCACGCGGCCCGTCGTTAGGTATCGAACCGGGCACACCAGAAGCTGCAGCCGATGCAATGAACTTCACGCTCTACCACTTCACCCTCCACCACTGGGCGATCTTTACCCTGCCGGCTCTGTGCTTCGCATATTTCATACACAAACGGAACCTTCCACCCAGGATCAGCTCGATCTTCCAACCCATCATGGGTGAAAAAATCCACGGCCCGATTGGAAAATTCATCGACATCGTTGCGATTATCGGCACGGTGTTCGGACTGGCGGTGTCGGTGGGGCTTGGCGCCCTACAAATCAATGCCGGCATCAACCGGCTCTTCGGCATTCCCGAAAGTGCCATGTGGCAGTTGATCATTATCGGGATAGTCGGTGGGGTCGCGATGATCTCCGTTGGGTTGGGATTGGATCGGGGCATTAAGCGCTTGTCGAATCTGAATATCGTGATGGCGGTTGCACTGCTGATCTTCGTGCTGATGACAGGATCGACCCTCTTTGTGGTCCAAGGGGTGTTCGAATCGACCGGCAGGTATTTCATGAACCTGCCCGAACTTGCATTGTGGAATGACACCTACGCTGATTCCGGGTGGCAGAACTCCTGGACCGTGTTCTACTGGGCTTGGACCATCAGTTGGGCACCCTACGTCGGTCTCTTCTTCGCCAGGATCTCGCGAGGACGCACCATCCGACAGTTCATTGGTGGCGTGATGGCTGGGCCGGCGGTATTCACCCTGCTGTGGTTCAGCATCTTTGGACTGTCCGCCTTCAACATCGAACTCCAAGGTGACGATGGACTCGTCGAAACCGTCGTCGAAGAAGAAGACATCCCCGGTGCGCTCTTCGCATTCCTTGAGCACTTCCCCGCGACCATGGTGGTCTCGATCCTGGCCCTTGTGCTGGTGACCATCTTCTTCATCACGTCGGTGGATTCAGCTGCCCTGGTCGTCGACACCATGGCAAATGGTCACGAGGACTATAATCCGCTGGGCCAACGTCTCTTTTGGGCCCTGTCGATTGCGGCTGTTACGGCTACGCTGCTGGTGTTCTCGGGTGAAGGCGGCATCGGCGCGCTTGAACAAGTTGTCGTGTTGATCGGACTGCCATTCTTCGTGTTCGGCTACTTCCAGGTCTATGCGTTGTATCGCGCGTTGGTCGAGGACACCAGTGAGGTACCACTGGAACGCACCCGAGGATGGAAGAAGGTCCTCCCGCCGGAAGAGATTGCTCGTCGAGAAGCAGATGAGTATGACTACGGAGATGAAGAGACGGTGGTCGAGCCCGAGGCCACGGAAGAAGCTCCGGTGATGCGGAGCCCATACGAATCGGAACGTGTCATCGGGCCCAAGGGTTCACTGGCTGCACGGACCGGTACAGTCCATCGGCGCCGTGCTGGCCTCCTCAAACCCACCCGTCCGCTAAATCACAAGCGACGGCGCAACGGCGATGAATGACCTGGTGGTGGCGGAATCGCTCCCCTGCCAGTTTCGATAAATCATGGCAAAATTTAGAACATCCGCGTACACGAAAACTCAACCCGAATAAGGAGCTGGCACCATGTTGAAACGTCTCCACGATCTCCTACGACTTCGGACGTCACCCCCAATCTTCTTCGGTTCGGCAGCAGTGATTATCCTGTTTGTGATCCTCACGATCACCCTCACCGAATGGATGGACTCCATAGTCTCGGTGGCGTCCGACTGGCTGTACACCAACCTGGGCTGGTTCTATATTCTCGGGGTGACCTTTTTTCTGGTCTTTTTAATCTTTATCGCGATCAGCAGGTTTGGTCGGGTCAGGCTGGGCGCCGATGATGAGACGCCAGAACACTCCGGCCCGGCATGGTTCTCGATGCTTTTTGCCGCCGGGATCGGCAGCATTTTGATGTTCTGGGGCGTGGCAGAACCTGTCAGTCACTTCGGCGACCCACCGCGTGGACCTTCACTCGGGATTGAAGCTGGAACCGCAGAGGCCGCAGCCGATGCGATGAACTTCACGTTCTATCACTTCACCCTGCATACCTGGACGATCTTTGCCCTCCCGTCGTTATGTTTTGCCTATTTCATTCACAAGCGGAATCTCCCACCGCGGGTCAGCTCCATCTTTCAGCCGCTCCTTGGCGAAAGAATCCACGGGCCCATCGGCAAAGTCATCGATATAGTCGCTATCATTGGCACCATCTTCGGTGTTGCAGTCTCGCTTGGTCTTGGAACGCTTCAGATTAATAGCGGCATCAACCGGCTGTTTGGAGTTTCAGAATCTGCCATGTGGCAGTTGATCATTATCGGCGTGGTCGGCGGTGTCTCCATGATCTCTGTTGCGCTCGGTCTGGACCGCGGCATTAAACGGCTGTCGAATTTCAACATCGCTATGGCCGTAGCCCTCCTGGGCTTTATCTTGGTCGCGGGGTCGACTCTTACGGTCATTCGCGGCACCTTGGAGTCACTGGGCAACTACGTCATGCACCTACCAGAGCTCGCGTTGTGGAATGACACTTTTGCCGACTCAGGGTGGCAGTCGTCCTGGACGGTAT
>CALBOC010000019.1 GCA_937896705.1 uncultured Micrococcaceae bacterium
ACGCGTTCGGTAATTTCGGTGGGTTGCATAGTTTTCTCCTTGGCTTAGCGGTCGACGCCGCGTCAGTGGGACTGGGGTTAGCGTGCTGTGCCCCCGGGCTGGTCTACGCCTTCGGGTTCCTGAGGTACCGCATCAGCCACATCGTCGATGCTGCTGAATTCACGATCAGGTAAGGCGTGGAGCGCTTCGAGGGTTTTGGCGTCTGCGCTGCGGGTTTGCGCATAAGATAGGACTTCCTCTTTGGTTTTGGGGAAGTCTGCGCCCTGTAATGATTTGGCGGCTCGGATGTCGTCACGTTTGGTCATGGATTCCTCCTAGCGGGTGGCGGCTTCGAAGCGCAAGAGCGCTGCCGCACCATCTTCGACTTCGGTTTCTACCAGGCTGGCTTCTGCACCGGTGCGTATAGCAGCGGCTACGAGCTCGGCCTCGTTGGTGGCCGGGCGGTCAGATTCGAGCAGCAGAGTTTCGACCGCACCTTGTTCAGCAGCCTGCGTCACTGCATCCGCGCCTGCCAGTGCCGTATGGTGGGCCAGCCCGTATTCGTAGCGTTGGGTATTCTCTTGTAGGCGTTGCCGGGTGAGCTCTTCGGCCAGCGATTGCAGTTGCTCGGTCAGTATCGCTTCGGCGGCGTCATCCTCAATGCCACCTTTGTCGATCTCGCGCAGTGCCAACTGTTCATCTGCCAGTTCCTCACGCAGGGCGCTGCGACCTTGCACCTCCCCTGCCAGCACCACAACGTCAGGGTGCCAGCGGCGTGCCACATCATTGATGTGGTCCGCGACGTCGCGCAGGTTGTGCTTGACGACTTCATCGGCGCGGTTCTGGATTCGCGAATGTGCCATCCCGTTTTCTCGCAGTTTCGATACCGCGGTGTCGCCGTCGATATCGGTGCTGGAGCGTTGGTCCACGCGGTGGGATTCAGCCACGTGGAGTTGCCGGATGGTGGCCCCGGTTTGGTCGGTGATCGCCACCAACATTTGCACTACGCGGTCGCGTTCACGCAGATAATCGCCGAGTTCTGGCGCATCTCGCCAAAAGACCTGGTCTCCGGCCCCTTGGGATGCATCAAATGCGTCGTCGAGTAGCACTCCGTCGGTATTTGCGACCAGTACTTTGCCGGTAGCCTGCACATGAGTTAGTTCATCTTCGTGCACTGCGTCATCCAACGATTCCAACACGCTGTCTGGCGCGCCTGCTGCGGCCAACTGGTGACGAACATCGTCCCAGCGTAATTGCAGCTGGTGTTCGGCGTCTGCCGCCGGGGACCGGGACTCGAGATAGACAGTCGCAAACGGTCCTTGGTGGTCGTACAATTTCCGTAGAGTTTCAAGTTGCATTTCTGGAACTCCTAACCTCTAACGGTTCAGTTCGGTCACTTTTCTATTGTGAACAGATTCGACCGGGTCTTGGCAACAGGTGAGCGGATCACGTTTCCTGAGAGTTGCCTTGAGGGTTCCTGTCGGTGCCAGAGACTATGATGAAACCTAATGTCTACAATTACTCGCCATGAGCTCAGTCGCGTGGGGTTGCGCTTACTTTCCGAGCACGGGCTCGCCGATGTCTCGATGCGTCGGGTTGCTAAAGAGTTTGATGTCGCGGTCTCGGCGCTGTATTGGCACGTCAAAGATAAACAGTCGCTGCTTGGGGCCATGGTCGATGAATTATTGGCGAACGTGGAGTTTGCTCCACCCACCGGTGACTGGCGGACGGATCTCACGACTCGGGCCGAGCTGATCTATGACACCATCTTGCACACCCGGGATGCGGCTGAATTGACCGCCTCAGTCTTGGCGTTGGGCACCGGTGGCACCAAGTTGCGCGAAGCTCTCGACGAGGTCTCCCCCGACACCGTAACCACCGATGCCATCATGTCCCTATTGATCGGTCATGCCACGCTGCATCAACAGCGCATTCAAGCTCAAGCGCTAGGCATCGATGTCGCCCCGATCACGAATTCAACGTTCCGCCAGACTCTGCAATTGTTGATCTAAGACCCGCGGGTCTGCACTAGACCACCCAGTGCGTGTAGTCGGCTAAGTCATCTGGGAATTGAGCGACGAAGCGGTTTCGTTCCTCAGTGGGAACATTTTCGACCAGCGCGGTTAGTGCGGCACGGGCCCAAGTTTCACTTTGCGGTTCACTAATATTTGCACGTTCGGCGACGCGCCGAATGAATTCGTCAACATCGAAGTGTTCGCGCGTTTTACGGTCTGGATTATCCAGTATTGCGCCGTATTCGGGCGGAAGTTCTGCTGCAAAGCTCGTATGGGCACCATTGAGGTCACGCTCGGCTAGCGTCTCGAGTACGGCGTTGATTAGGCGTTCGGCCGTTTCGGGGGAATCCTGTCCTATTCGTTGTTGGACCAGGTCCACAATTGCATTTGTTGCCATCGTGTTCTCCTTCGATCAGATTACGTGGATCAATATCAGGCCAGATGTTGTGCACTTTTCATCAGGCAATTCGGGCCCGTAATCTATTGTGTTCAGATCTCCAG
>CALBOC010000020.1 GCA_937896705.1 uncultured Micrococcaceae bacterium
GCCACGGTTACGTGATCGGTGGTCATTGGACTCCTTAGCGTCGTTGTGCCGGGTTAAAGCGTTTCTCTGGTGGGGTGCCGCCGTGCAGTGGGGCCATCAGGTCGGTGATGTCGTCCATGACCTGTTCGGTCGCGGCCACGAGATCTTTCTGGGTCGGCTGGTCCATGGTTCGCAACCAGTCGAGGTCGGACTCGGGACCAATTCGAATGGCCGACGTGTGGCGGCCAAAAATGTCCGGGGTTTTGCTGCCTTTGGACAAGAGCTTGTGGACACCCCACTGGCCGACCGGGATCACCGGTGCACCAGTTGATAGCGCCAGGCGTATCATGCCGATCCTACCAACCATCGGCCACATATCCGGGTCTTTGGTCACCGTGCCCTCGGGATAGATAATGATGACACCCTGCTGGGCCAGTACCTCTTCGGCCATTTTCAGCGAATCGATACTGCGTCCGGCACGATCCACCGGAATTTGCTTCAGCCGAGTGAGCGCTTTGCCGATGACCGGCGCGCCAAAGAGTTCTTTTTTCGCCAGAAAGTGCGGGATGCGGCCCGATGAGTAGACCATATGGGCCACATAGAGCGGATCCAGATCCGAGATGTGATTGGCGGCAAGAATCATCCCACTGTCGGGAAGGTTTTCGTGACCTTGCCAGTCACGGCGCATCATCATGATGTTGAATGGGCGAACGATGGCGGCCGCGCCAAAATAGACAGCACGCTGCCCCAGAGTGTACGACACGGGTGATGATCTCCAGGTGTGAGTGGTAGAGGTTAGCGGGCGGGTACTTCGAAGTCTGCGGGGACTTCGATATCCGCGCCTAAGCCCTTGAGTTTGTCAAAGAACTTCTCGTAACCGCGGCTGATGACACCGATGCCGGAAGCTCGTGAAGTACCTTTGGCGGCTAAGGCGGCCAGGATGTGTGAGAAACCGCCGCGCAGATCTGGGATGACGAAGTCGGTTCCGGTGAGATCTGATGGGCCCGAGATAACGGCCGAGTGTAAGAAGTTTCGTTGCCCGAAACGGCACGGGACCGAGCCCAAGCATTCGCGGTGCAACTGGATGGAGGCGTCCATGCGGATCAGGGCGTCGGTGAACCCGAATCGGTTCTCATAGACCGTTTCATGGACAATCGAGACGCCTTCGGCCTGGGTCAGTGCGACTACCAGCGGCTGTTGCCAGTCGGTCATGAAGCCCGGGTGAACGTCGGTTTCTAATACCAGTGGGTTCAGCTTTGCACCACCGCGCCAGAATCGGATGCCATTGTCGCTGACCTCGAAATCGCCACCGATTTTGCGGTAGACATTCAGGAAGGCTGTTAGATCACGTTGGATCGCACCCTCGACGAAAATATCGCCATCGGTGACCAGTGCTGCGGTTGCCCAGGAGGCTGATTCGTTGCGGTCATTGAGCGCAAAGTGGTTGTATCCGCCCAGTTCCGGGACGCCTTCGATACGAATCGTCCGGTCGGTTTGGACCGTGATGATCGCACCCATCTTCTGTAACACGTGGATCAGATCATGGATCTCTGGCTCCACGGCCGCACCTTTGAGTTCGGTGATGCCGTCGGCTTTCACCGCCGTGAGCAAGACCTGCTCGGTAGCCCCCACGGACGGGAAGGGTAGTTCAAGTTTGGCGCCGGTCAGCTTATGGGGTGCACGAATGTAGGTGCCGGTCGGTTCCTTGGAGACCTCAGCACCGAATTGTCGCAAGACTTCCAGGTGGTAATCAATCGGGCGATCGCCAATCTTACAGCCACCGAGATCCGGGATAAATGCGCTACCCACCGCGTGCATGAGCGGACCGCAAAACAGAATCGGAATGCGAGAGTCGCCGGCGAAGGCGTCGATCTCAGCGTTATGCGCTGATTTGACGCCGGATGGATCCATCGTGATCTCGCCGGCTTCTTCATCGTGCGTGACCTCAACACCGTGGAGCCGAAGCAGCCCGGTGACAACTTCCACGTCTTTAATTTCTGGGACGTTGCGAATCACCGATGGCTTCGAGCCCAGGAGGGCCGCAACCATAGCTTTCGGGACGAGGTTTTTCGCGCCGCGAACGGCAACTGACCCTTGAAGAGGTTTCCCTCCGTGAATGGTCAATA
>CALBOC010000021.1 GCA_937896705.1 uncultured Micrococcaceae bacterium
TCGCCGGAACAAGTACGCCTTGCACCGTTACCGAACCGTGATCTAGTTTATCGATCCGTTATGAAAAAGCAATTCCGTCGTGATCTTCTCTGCTGAGGCACTATAAAAGCACCGTTTAGTTGTGCTGAGTCATCGAGTTCGCTCTGGTCCACAAACGCTACGAATACGGCGCACTACTGAGTCGGGGCCGTGATCGGGTAAGGCGCATATTTTTTAAGTCTGTCCAGGTCAATGCAGTCTCTCGCCCATGTGAATCCTGATCAAAGATCAGCGCCAGCGGATATTACGAGTGCTAGCGAATAATGCAGGATTTGTATTTCCGAGGTGAATAAGACGAGTATCCTTAATGCGATTTTCTGTTCACTCTCGGCCAACAGTTGTATTGTTGAAAGTCGTAGCTGACTCACTTCAGATAGAGGACATTCGTTGGAGACATACTTCATCGGCTCAGTGGTTCCGGTTTAACAGCTCAATTTCATCACGCCGATTGATATCAGCTCCTGAACTGTTGTCTTCAGACTTGATTCCTAGAATGATCTTGCGAGGTATTGAATGTTGGAATAAGGAAGAGGCCTAATGAAAGAATCCGCAATTACAGTTATTGGTGGCGGAACGATGGGGCGCGAGATCGCCTTCGTGGCGGCAATGAGTGGCTTCCAGACTTACTTGGTAGATGTGGAGCAACGCTTCCTCGATAACGCGCGTGAGCAGCTCAACGATTCCACGAAGCGTCAGATTGAACGCCAGCGCATGAGTGAAGAAGCTGTGGAGACGGGCTTTGGCAATCTGACTTTTACTACTGACCGCGACGCAGCTGTCAAAGCGTCGTCTTTTGTCATCGAGGCGATCGTCGAAGATCTCGATATCAAACGTCAGGTATTTGTTGAACTCGATGAAATCGCTGGCCCAGAGACGATCTTGGCCTCGAATTCCTCGTCTATCGTTTCCTCAAAGCTTGCAGAAGGGCTGAAACATCCCGAGCGAGTGTGTAACGTCCATTTCTTTAATCCAGTGCTCCAGATGACGTTAGTGGAGGTCGTCGGTGGTGACCACACTGACCAGAAAACTCTTGACCGTTCCTTGGAACTGGCGAAGGCTCTCGGCAAAACCCCGGTGGTCGTGGAGAAAGAGATCTTCGGATTCATCGTCAACCGAATCCTCATGGCCATCGTGGGGGAGGCCTTACACCTCCACGAAGAGGGCTATGCCTCGATTGAAGACATCGACATTGCAGTTAAAGAGGGGTTGAGCCATCCGATGGGACCGTTTAGTCTCATGGACCTCGTCGGTCTGGATATCAACCTGGGTATCCAAGCCTTAGCAGCCGAAGAGTCCAACGATGACCTGGTAGAAGAAATAAGCCCCACACTCGAAAAGCTCGTCGAGGAAGGCAATCTCGGTCGAAAGACCGGCAAAGGGTTCTACGACTACAGTAAGTAACCCGAGTTCTAGTTGTGGGTCCGTCACGCATTTGATTGTCGTGGCGGGCCCGTTCGTTTAACCGCCGACAATGAGTTGAGAGACCAAGACGGCAAGGATCGCGAAGACCCCAGGCCGATCAGTGCGTAGAGAAGGAAGGTCGTCATCGCGAAACGCTTATCCGACCGATCACCCTGGTGGTTCTGAGGAACGTATTGCTCATACTGAACCTCACCGGTGGAGAGCGTTTCGTAAGCAGCGGCGTTACGGGGCTGTTGACGCTGCTGACCAGAAAATATCATTTCCGTGGCCAGCCCTATACGTCCTGCTCGTGAGTCACCCACTCCGCTGGCGGCGGGGGAGGAGGATTGAAGGCTCGCGATTGTTCAGCTGTGGGACACTTCGAGACGCCAACCTCGCTGCTTAGTTAAGCTGTGACATAGCGTATTCGGTCTGTTCGGCCGTGAACTGCGGTCCGCCCTGTTCATCCCGCAAGAGGTTTTCGATTTCCTCATCGGTCGCATCTGGGTATTCTTCACGCGCCAGCGCTGCGAATTCGTAGGCGTGCTCATTCCAGTCGACCTCGACGTTTTCAATCGCGAACTCTGCGGCTTCCTGACTGAATCCGTACTCATATTCAGGGTTAGTCAGCAGTTCGTGAAGCAAGTGCTCCGAAACGATATACATATCGGCTTCTGCCTGTGCCGCAGCTAAGGCCTCTTGCTCTTCAGAAGAGGCATCAGGATATTCCTGCTGGACCTGTTCCAGCTGCGAGCTCGCATCGGGCTGCCGCGCATTGCTAGCATCCTCGGTGGTCGTCTCTTCAGTCGGCAGTGCGTTTTCGTCATTCGAGGCCCAGACCAAACCATAGACTGCAAGACCGACGGCTAGCACCAGAATAATAATGGGGCCAAGGTACTGGCGCCATTTGGAAGGCTGTTGCGGCTGGTCGTACTGGCTGGACAAAATGGTCCCTTTCGACTGGTTTACTGGCGTGCGGTGTTAAAGGTACATGCCCTGCGATTGCTGGCTACCGTGCGGATCAGCAACGGCATGCAAATCGCGTTCCCGAACTAACACGTAGGTCTTGGCATCGATCTCTACTTCGTGCCGATCCTCTGGATCATAAAGAATCGTGTCGTCGAGTTTGACCTGACGCACGGACGGACCCACCGCGACAACTTTAGCCCACGCCAATCGCTTGCCCATGGCAGCGGTAGCCGGTATGACAATCCCGGAGGCCGAGCGACGTTCGGTGGCACCCTCATCCGGTTCAACCAAGATACGATCGTGCAGCATGCGAACGGGGAGCTGAGTCTGTGGAGTTGAGTTCTGAGTAGTCACGCCACCAGCTTACGGGGTTCTGTGGGTTGACATGCAGCCAGACGCAATATGAATTCCGCGTAAAAGGTAGCTTCTGACGTGCAATCCACAGGTTGTGCCATTAGGCTAGAACGCGATACGAAACACCCATCGAATGACGCTAGTCGATGGGCATGCTCAGAAAGGATTGGTATGACCAACCCCGTATTTCGTTCAAAAGCCTTTCAGGCGCCGGTGCAGCGTGCCAAACAGGAACAGCCTGCCGGTTTCCAGCAGGCACCAGGTCAGCAACCATACGGTTCTGCAGGTCAGGCAGGTGCTCCATACGGTGCACAGCCAAACCTGAGCTCAGACCAGCTGGCCAATATGTACCAGCAGCCATCGGCGACCCCGGCTGATACCGGTCGCATGACCTACAGCTCGGTTATTAACCGCACCAGCATGGTGTTCTTGATGATCGTTGCCGGTGCGGTCTTCGGCTGGACCTTTGCCAACCCGATCCACAATATTGGCTTGTATTTCCTTGCTGCACTCGTTGGTTTAGTTACCGGTCTGGTCAACGCGTTCAAACGGGAACCATCCCCGCTATTGATCTCGGTGTACTCGGTCTCTCAGGGTGTCTTCTTGGGTGGTCTGTCCGCGATGTTCGAGCTGCGCTGGCCGGGCATTGTGTTCCAGGCCGTGCTGGCTACGCTGTCAGTCTTCGCCGTGGTGTTGGCGCTCTACCGTTCCGGTAAGGTGCGCGCTACTCCGAAGATGACCCGCATCGTGCTGATCGCCATGGTCGGCTACCTGGTTTTCAGCCTGATGAACTTCGTGTTGATGATCACCGGCGTGGTTGACGGTGCCTTCGGTCTGCGTTCCGGGTGGCTTGGCATTGCCATTGGTGTCATCGCAGTCCTGCTGGCTTCCTACTCGCTAGTCATGGACTTCACTGCGATTGAAGAAGGCGTTCGCGCAGGCGCACCAGAGCGTTACTCCTGGACCGCAGCATTTGGTCTGGCAACAACCATGATCTGGTTGTACGTCGAGATCCTGCGTATCTTGGCGATCTTCCAACAAGACTAATTGGCGGCTTGCTCGCTTAGACCTTCCAGACGATGGCCGGACCACATGGTCCGGCCATCGTTGTATTCTGAAGGAATATAACGCGTACCGGCGCAGCGAGAGACTACGCTAGACAGCAGCTGTAGTGAAGGAGACTATGTGACGACCCCAACACCGTCGTCGGCCGGGGACCACAGGCCAGACGGCACTGCGCCGCAGGCTTCGTTGTCCGTGCGCATGCAGGAAAAACTCGCGACAGATATTCCCTACGGTGTTGTCGTCGCTGCCGCATGGTCCTGGCGGGTGCTCCTGATCATTGTGATGACAGCGGTGGCCGTCTGGCTCCTGTCACACGTCTCACTGCTGATCATTCCGTTGCTCATTGCAGCGTTGTTGGCCACGCTGTTGCAGCCGGCCCACCGGCTGTTATTGAAACTCAAATTCCCGCCGGTGTTATCGTCCCTGACACTGACCGTGCTGTTAGTGCTCGTCGTGGTCGCACTCTTTACCCTGGCCGGCCAGCAACTCGCGGCGGGCTTTGCGACCATGCAGGCTTCCGTGTCGGCCGGTGTACGAGACTTTATTGCTCTGATCGAATCCTGGGGAGTCTCGCTGGAGCGATTGGACTATCAAGAACTCCTCAATGACCTCGGCGAGACGCTACAGGCCAACTCCGGTGCGATCTTGTCGGGTGCACTCGGGTTTGGCTCTACTGCCACCAACATCGGTGCCGGGATCGTGTTGGCCTTATTCGCACTGATCTTCTTTCTCAAAGACGGCCCCAAAATTTGGAGCTTCTTACTGAACTTCGTCCCGGCAAACCACCGCCGGGCTGTCGACGGGGCAGGGTACGCCGGCTGGGGCTCGCTAGGAGCCTACGTTCGCGTGCAGATCTTTGTGGCATTTGTCGATGCGGTGGGCATCGGAGTCGGCGCTTGGATTCTGGGCGTCCCGTTGGCTATGCCACTGGGTGTCCTGGTTTTCCTTGGCTCATTTGTCCCGATCGTTGGTGCGGTAGCGACCGGGGCGATCGCCGTCCTATTGGCCCTGGTGGCCAATGGCTGGGTCAACGCGGTGATCATGCTGGGCATCGTGTTAGCTGTCCAGCAGATCGAATCCAACGTTTTACAACCGTTAGTAATGGGTGCGGCAGTCAACCTGCACCCGCTGGCAGTGTTCCTAGCGGTATCCGCCGGTATTGCTACGCTCGGGCTAGTGGGTGCGGTCTTCGCCGTGCCGGTGATGGCTTTCCTCAACGAATCCATCAAGTACCTCTCGGAAAAACCCTGGCTGGACGATCCCGATCCAGCGCCCGAGCAAGAACCGCCCGAACTGGCGCCCGAATCACTATCAAATCAACCCGCCGCCAACCTACCGAATGCCTCAGACGTGCAGGAGTAATCGTTGCAAACCACTGAAACCGGTTCACCACTTGTTCGATATGAAGATATCGAAGCAGCCCGCGAAACGCTCAAAGGCGTCATCAGCGAGACCTCCATGGACCACTCGCGGGCGCTGGGCCGAATTACCGGTTCCACGGTGCACCTGAAATGCGAAAACTTACAGCGCGCCGGATCCTTCAAGGTCCGCGGCGCGTACGTGCATATGGCCTCACTCACCGAAACACAACGGGCCAAAGGCGTCGTTGCTGCATCGGCCGGCAACCACGCCCAAGGTGTAGCGCTGGCCGCGTCCA
>CALBOC010000022.1 GCA_937896705.1 uncultured Micrococcaceae bacterium
ATGACCCAACTCGCCGCGCCTTCGAAGCAGCAGGCTTCGAGCAGTACGCTGATCTTCCGGATGAGGATGAGCAGTAATGTCACAGTTCGCTTCGACGCACGAGGAAGTCATTCGCGTCCGGAATCTCAACAAGGTCTACCGCAATGGCACGCAGGCATTGCGAGACATTGATTTCTCCGCATCCGCTGGGGAATCGGTGGTGCTCTTGGGGGCGAATGGCTCCGGCAAATCGACGTTGCAGAAATGCCTCAACGGGCTGGTCGCCGCAACGAGCGGTTCGGTTACCGTGTTGGGCACGGAAGTCACCAGCGCGAATAAACGCCAGCTCACCCAGGTTCGTCAGCAGGTTGGCATGGTACACCAGCGCATAAACCTGGTGCGCGAGCTCTCCGTGCTCACCAACGTTATCCACGGCGGGTTGGGGAGGGCGCCGAGTCCAAGAAATTGGCTGGGTGCCACCGCCAATAAGGCCCAGCGCGACGAAGCAATGGAAGCCCTGAACCGAGTGGGCATGGCTCATGTTGCGGGTCAACGGGCCGAACAGCTATCGGGTGGTCAGCAACAGCGAGTGGCGATTGCCCGCATGCTGATGCAACGGCCCAAGATCGTGCTGGCGGATGAGCCAGTCGCTGCACTAGATCCCCGCGCTGGTCGGGCCGTCATGGACATGCTGTGGGACATCACTGAAGAACACAACCTGACGCTGATATGTACATTGCACCAACTGGAACTTGCCCGCGAATACGGCAATCGGATTGTTGCACTGCGGGACGGTGTCCTAGATATCGATGCACATATCTCGGAGTTAGCAGATCATCAGCTGCAAGGCCTCTACACCAACGATCATGCCTATGATCAGCGTTCTGACATGCGAGGTGCTGCCTAATGTCGACCCTGAAACCCACTGAAAATCAGCCAGAAACTGGCACATACGGGACCGCGAAGCTACCAGCGCGGTTCGAAATGCCAAAGTGGACGTCAATTGCTATCGGGATTTTGCTGCTGGCGCTTGCAGTCAATGGTCTGGTGCGCATGGATATCTCCTGGGCGCGCATCGGTGAAGGCCCAGCAAATATCTGGAATTTCATCACGGGTGCGTTCCCACCGAACCTTGAGCGGGCACCCAACTTGGCTGAGGCCATGCTGGAGACCTTAGAGATGGCGATCATCGGCACCGGGCTGGGTGTCGCGTTGAGTATCCCGGCAGCGATTCTTGCGGCACAAAACACCACACCGTATGCGCCCATCGGGGCTGCGATGCGATTCATTCTGACGGTCCTGCGGTCGATCCCAGAACTCGTCTGGGCCCTGATCTTTGTCATGGCGGTCGGGCTTGGACCGCTGGCAGGAATTTTGGCATTGACCGTGGACGTGCTAGGTTTTGCCGGCAGGTTCTTTGCCGAACGGATCGAAGAAGTCGAACGAGGCCCAATCGATGCGCTGCGTTCCACCGGAGCCAGCGGAGTCGCGGTTGTGGCCACCGCGGTGCTACCAGCCTCCT
>CALBOC010000023.1 GCA_937896705.1 uncultured Micrococcaceae bacterium
GCGGTGATACCGAGCTGTGCCCCGGCAAGCATAATGGTCAGTTCGTTGACGCCTTTGAGTGCCGCGCGTGCTGATCGGCTGGTTTCGGCCTTGGCTTCGAGTCGGTAGCGCCGCGCACCCATCAGGGAGAATTCCATGATGACAAAGAAGGCACTGAGGATAATAATCCCCACGGTCACAATGAGTACGATCCAAGGATTGGTCATGAGTTCGGTCCCTCCTGCGCCTCGGCGTCACTGACGACCTCAACTGAGAGCTCCACCAGGGTGGGCACGCGATGTTCGATTTCTACCACCGTGGCATGAAGGTAGCGCGTTACCGGTTCTTCCTGGACCAGATCAGAGGGCAACTTCGGCAGTTCGATGCGAATCTGCTGATTGGTCTTGGGTAGGTCTTTGAGATAATCGATGAGCATGCCGGAGATGGTTTCAAAATCGCCGCGCGGCAGCTCATGGCCAATCTCGCGCTCGACTTCGTCGACGGGCACGTCTCCGCTGATCCGCCACGAGTCCCGACCGTGCTGTTGAATGGGTTCGGGCAGCTGATCATCATGCTCGTCGGTGAGTTCACCGACGACCTCTTCGGCCAGATCTTCTAAGGTGACGATCCCGTCGAGCCGGCCGTATTCATCCACCACACAGGCGACTTTCGACCCCGATTCGAGAATCCGCGCTTGAGCTTGGGGCAGCATCATGACCGGTGGCACCGTGACTGGCTCACGCATAATCTCGGACACAGGTGCAGTGGGGTTCGGTGCTGCCAAGACCTCCAGCAGATGGACCACCCCGACCGGGATATTGTCCTCATCGAGCACCGGATACCGGGTGTGGCCGGTAGACATCATGGTGCGGACGTCGCCAATCGTGGTGTCCGGGGTGATCACGTCGATTGAGGACCACGGCACCATCGCATGTTCGACGTCTCGTTCGGGATAATCGAGGATGCGGTCAATCATCACGGACAGGTCATCATCTAAGTGCCCGGACTGGCGGGAATCTGCCACAATCCGTTTCAGATCGCTCGCCGTTGCACTACTATCCACGTCTTCTACGGGTTTGATGCCGACCATCCGCAGCAACAGGTTGGCTGCGTGATCAAAGATCGTAATCAGCCACCCGAATATGGCCAGATAGATATTGGTCGAGCGAGCCAGTGCACGGGCCATCGGGCCCGCATTGGCGATCGCGAGGTTCTTTGGATACAACTCACCGAAGATCATCTGCACGATCGTCGAGACCGCAAGCGCTAGCACCGTTCCGACAGAAATACTGATGGCCGGATCGATCCCCACACCGCCCAGCAGCGTACCGAGGCTTTGACCCACTAATGGTTCAGCAACATACCCGACCATCAGACCGGTCACGGTGATACCCAATTGGGCGCCGGAAAGCATAAACGAGGTCCGACGGGTCACTTTGAGCGCGCCTTCGGCTTTAGTATCACCCGCTGCAGCTTCGGCTTCCAGCCGTGAACGGTTCACCGACATGTAGGCGAATTCTTG
>CALBOC010000024.1 GCA_937896705.1 uncultured Micrococcaceae bacterium
CGTCCTAAAGAATCCTAAGAGGAGCTCCATGTCCACCATTGAACAGCGGCTTGAACAAGCCGGCTATGCGCTGCCATCAGTCAGCAAACCACTCGCGGCTTACGTTCCCACAATGCGCGATGGCGATACCATCTACACCTCGGGGCAATTACCCCTTGTTGATGGCCAGCTCGCGGCCACCGGCAAAGTCGGAGAGACGATCACGGTAGAAGACGCGCAAAACTACGCCCGCATCTGCGTGCTCAACGGACTCGCTGCGATCAAAGCAGAAGTCGGTGATCTGGAGAAGATCAGCCAGATCACCAAGGTTGTGGGGTTTGTCTCTTCGGCCGCGGATTTCGAACAACAACACATCGTAATCAACGGGGCCTCTGAATTTCTCGGGGAGATCTTCGGTGAGACCGGCACCCACGCGCGTTCCGCCGTGGGGGTGGCGATGCTGCCAATGAACGCGCCCGTTGAAGTCGAAATGATCGTGAAAGTGACAGACTAACGACCCCAGTGCACACATTGCACCGGGTGCTCAAAACACGACAAACGGGGTTGGAGATATCTCCAACCCCGTTTGTCGTGTGTCTAAGGTTTAGCGGGCGCGCTGACGTAGGCGCTGCAGATCCATGATGATCACTGCACGGTTTTCTAAGCGCAACCAGTCACGCTGCACGAATTCCGCCAGCGCCTTGTTGACGGTTTCGCGCGAAGCGCCGACCAACTGGGCCAGTTCTTCCTGGGTCAGGTCGTGAGCCACGAGCAGGCCATCTGCGGTTGGGCGACCGAAGCGGTCAGCCAGATCAAGCAGTGCCTTTGCGACCCGTCCTGGCACATCAGAGAAGACAAGGTCAGCCAGGGATTCATTGGTGCGAGACAGACGACGAGCCAGCGCACCCAGCAGTTGCATGGACACTTCTGGAGAAGAGTAGATGACTTTGCGGAGATTCTCGTGACGCAAACCGGCCAGGCTGGTGGCAGAGACTGCGGTCGCAGATGCTGAGCGTGGCGCAGGGTTGAACAGTGCCATTTCACCGAATACTTCGCCCGGGCCCAGGATAGCCAACAGGTTCTCCCGGCCATCGGGTGCGGTGCGGCCGAGTTTGATCTTGCCCGACAAGATCACGTACAGCTGGTCTCCGTCATCGCCTTCGTGAAATACGGAGGCCCCACGGGATAGCTCAACTTCTGTCAGCTCCGCGGTCAAAGCGCTGAACACCTCATCATCGAGATGCGTGAACAGCGGTGCATTGCGCAATACGTCTAGGTCCATGGTGGTGAAGGTTTCCTTACTGGCCTCGTGGGCCGAATCTTTACGTGCGTCGGTACTGAATCACTGGTCGTGATGTGCCGAGGAATGCCGGTTCGGGCACATAAATTGTAGTGCGTTCGACATGGGCTTCTAAGTGATTCTATCGAATGTAGAAGGGTATGTGGAAATCGTCACAACCAGCAGCGAAATCTTTGTCTAGGATAGCTCAAAACTTTGTGCATTGACTACGCTACTGACAGGGCGGTTCATGCAACTGGGTAAAAGCGACTACGCTTAAACACCTATAACCACCTCACAAGAACAGCGGATGGGACGGTGGGAGATCGTAGCGCTTTCCTGGCTTGATTGGGCACTAATCATTGTGCTGTTGATCGTCGTCGTCACCGGATTTCGTCGCGGGTTTTGGATCTCGATGGGGACCGTCATCGGGGCAATCGCGGGAGTACTTGGCGGACTGTGGTTCATGCCTGTGATTGTTGAACTGGTCCCCGCGGGCGTGCCCCGAATTATCACGATGGTCGCCGCCACTGCATTGCTTATTTGGCTTGGCATGTGGCTGGGACGCAAGATTGGTGCCCGCTTGCGGTTACATATTAGCCACCCCGTGTTGCGGTTGATCGACAAGTTCCTGGGGGCCATCGGTAATGCCGCCGTAACTACGGTCTTGATTGCCCTGATTGCGTTTTCGATCTCGTCCGTTGGGGTGCCAGGAATCACCAGCACGCTCAAGAACTCACGCATCGTGTCAGTTGCTACTGATTTGACGCCGGAAGGAGCCCGAGCCTGGGTGGCTCAAGTTCGGGCAGACGTGCTGGATTCTTCCGAACTACCGGAACTCGATCTCGCCGGAGACGACACTTCGGTGGAGGACCAACCCGACATCGAGCCCACCCGCGAGGTGGAAGCGACCAGTGATTCATCGGTGCGCATTACTGGCAGCGCCTATGAGTGTGGACAAAGTCAGACGGGTTCGGGTTTTGCCGTGGCTGCCGACCGGGTCGTGACCAATGCGCATGTGGTGGCCGGGGTCCAGTCGCCGCAGGTCGAATCCCTTGATGGGCAGCTCTTTACCGGCCAGGTCGTCGCGTTTGACCCCGAAATCGATGTCGCGATCATCGCGCTGCCCGGAGCTCAGCTTCCCGTCGTCGAGTTCGGCGACGTGATTGAACCCGATGAATATGCGTTTATTTTAGGGTATCCCTCGGGTGGCCCACATCAGATTGTCGACGCCCAAGTGCAAGCGCGTGGCCCAGCCATGGTCGAAAACATTTATAACGACAACCCCCAACTGCGTGATGTATACCAAATTGCCGCTGATGTCCGGCAGGGAAATTCTGGTGGTGCACTGGTCGATGAAGAGGGGTTGGTCGTCGGTCTCATCTTCGCGCGTGCCGCCGAGGCCGAAATCGGATACGCCCTCAGTAACGCTGAAATATCCGAGCAGATAACTCAGGCACCCCAGCTGTCCGATCCGGTTTCCACCGGATCCTGTCTGGAGTAGTACCCGCTAGTCACCGCGGAACTAGAAATGTTTCGGGATGTTGTCCAACGGGCAGCAAGGGCGTAACCTTAGTCACATAAGTCAATTGTGACTTGTGCTCACATCACAT
>CALBOC010000025.1 GCA_937896705.1 uncultured Micrococcaceae bacterium
CGTCTTGCCAGCCAGGTGGCAACGCTGCTGCGCGGCAAGCACAAGCCCACTTTTGCCCCACACATGGACATGGGCGATTTCGTGATCATTACTAACGCCGACAAAGTTGCTTTGACCGGCGCGAAGCTTGAGCAGAAAAAAGCATACCGTCACTCCGGTTACCCGGGTGGCTTGACCTCGACCACCTACGCCGAACTGTTGGAGAAAAACCCAGTTCGCGCCGTTGAAAAAGCGGTCAAAGGTATGCTGCCGAAGAACCGCATCGCAGACCAGATATTCAAGAAATTGAAGGTTTACGAAGGTTCTGATCACCCGCATGCTGCCCAGCAGCCAAAAGAATTTATCATCGACCAGGTCGCCCAGTAGGCCCTGAGTTCAAGGAGAACCCATGACTGAAAACGTCAATGAGATCACTGAGGACCAGGAGCTGACCAGCTACACCTCGGAATCTGATACCACCGTTACAACCGAAGAAGTTACCGAACGCCCAGCGCTGACCCAGTCCGGTCAAGCCGTTGGTCGTCGTAAACGCGCCATCGCTCGTGTCCGTCTCATTCCAGGTACCGGTACCTGGAAGATCAACGGTCGCGAACTCGACGCGTACTTCCCGAACAAACTGCACCAGCAGGAAGTCAATGACCCATTCCGCGTGCTTGAGCTCGAAGGCGCCTATGACGTCATCGCACTCGTGCACGGTGGCGGCCCATCCGGTCAAGCCGGTGCAGTCCGTCTGGGCATTGCTCGTGCACTGAACGAAATCGATCGCGAGAACAACCGCGGCCCGCTGAAGAAAGCTGGCTTCCTGACTCGTGACGCTCGTGCAGTTGAGCGCAAGAAGGCCGGTCTCAAGAAGGCCCGTAAAGCGCCACAATACTCGAAGCGTTAATTCGCCAACAGTTTTCCAAAAAAACATCCGTCAGCATTCTGCTGGCGGATGTTTTTTGCGTTAAAGCACCAGTTGTACCGCCCGGAGTGACTGAGAACCAGACCGGACAGCATGCGGCATTCGCCACATGCTCTGAGGCGCGGATGGGTGGAGGTCGGGGGCTCAGCCACAATGGCGGTGGTGGAGCTCTCACATTGGGGCGCAGGTCACGCTACGATCGTAGATGTACCAGCCGAGACCGTGAACGTAAGAGGGCGTGAACCAGCCACCATGAGTCAACCAGACGATCAGCTGCACATGGCCATAGATACCGGAGGAACATTCACCGATGTTGCCGTACGGGCCACCGATGGCACCATGCATGTCTGGAAGCTCCCCTCCACCCCCGACGCCCCGGATCAAGCAGTCATCGATGGGGTCCACGGTGCGCTTGAACGCATTGACCGCACACCGCCAGAGCTGACACGTTTTGTGCACGGCAGCACGGTCGCAACAAACACCGTGATCACCCGGGATGGTGCCCGGGTTGGTATGGTCACGACCCGCGGGTTCCGTGACGTGCTGGCCATCGCGCACCAAGCCAGACCCTCCATTTATGACCAACATCAGCGGCGTCCCGAACCGTTGATCCCGCGCGAAGCGATCGTCGAAGCCATCCAGCGGATGGATGCTGCGGGCAACGTGGTGGTCGACCTGGACGAAGCCGCGCTGCGCGAGGCTGTGGGACCCCTGCGCGACCAGCAGCTCGATGTTGTGGTTGTGTCATTTCTCAACGCTTACGTCAATCCTGCCCACGAACAGCGTGCGGCGGAACTCATTGCCGACCTCGGCGTCGCGGATCATGTGGTCGCCGCAACGGACGTGACCTCCGAAATGCGCGAATACGAGCGGACCTCGACCGCCGCGATCAACGCGTATGTCGCGCCGCGCATCTCAAGCTATATCCAACGCCTCGAACACGGCCTAGCGGAAGCCGGTGTGCAGACTCGATGGCGCATCATGCAATCCTCTGGGGGATTGCTCAGTCCCGACGACGCCGCCCATCATCCTGCTCGCACCGTGTTATCGGGCCTGGCCGGGGGAGTGGTCGGTGCCGCCAACTGGGCCGAGCACCTGGGCTTGCCGCGGGTAGTGTCCTTTGATATCGGCGGAACCTCAACCGACATCGCCCTCATCCGGGATGGGATCCCCGACGAGACGCTCTCCTCAGAAATAGCGAGCCTCCCCCTAAAGTTGCCGTCAGTTGATGTGCACACGATTGGGGCCGGTGGGGGTTCCATCGCATGGTTGGACTCCGGCGGTGGGCTACGGGTTGGGCCGCATTCCGCTGGTGCTGAGCCGGGCCCGATCAGTTACCAGCGCGGGGGCACCGATCTGACGGTCACCGATGCCCATGCCGTTTTGGGGCGCCTGGGTGATGAGCTGCTGGGCGGGGAGTTTAGCCTCGACGTTGAAGCAGCCCGCAAGGCGATGGCTGAGTGGGGACAGCAGCTGGGCTTATCAGCAGAAGACACGGCCGAAGGGATCCTTCGCGTCATCACCGCAACCATGGCCCGTGGTATCCGCAAGGTGTCCGTCGAACGTGGCGTTGATCTACGAACCTGTGACCTGATGGCATTCGGCGGGGCCGGTCCGTTGCACGGGGCTGATCTGGCCCATGAACTGAATATGCAATCGGCGGTCATTCCGCCCCGACCTGGGATCGCCTCAGCGGTCGGTATGCTCGATGCCCCGATCCGGCATGACTATGCCACCAGCGTTGTCGCGCGCACTGCTGCAGAACTGGCCGAGCTGTCCGAAGCGTTCGACGCCATGCAGGCAAAGGCCACCGATGACCTAGACCACCCGGAGGCCGAAACACATTTCGAACAGCTGGTCGATGCCCGGTATATCGGCCAGTCCTACGAGCTGACCGTCCCGTGGGAGGCGGATTGGCAGCGCCAGCGCGAAGTCTTTGAACAAGCACATGAAGCCAACTACGGGTTTGCCGACCCGGATGCGCTCATGGAGATTGTGGTCGCCCGGCTGGTGGTCACCCAACCTCTGGAACACGGCGAACTTGAATCCGTGGCCAACATTACCGCCGACGTCACCCCGCAGTACCACCGGGATGTATATATCGACGGGGCTTGGCGCGAAGTGCCGATCTATGAGCGGGCGACCTTCGGTGACGGCACAGTCATCACCGGTCCGGCCGTGATCGAACAGTTCGACTCGACCATTTACGTGCGCCCAGACCAAGTCGCGCACAACGACACCTACGACTTCTTGCATCTTCGTCCAGCCCAGGAACAGGAGTGACCATGGATACCGCAGCGTTGAACCCGGTAGAACTGGAAATCGCCCGGAACCGCCTGGAGTCCATCTCCGAAGAGGTTGGCACCGCGCTGATCCAGACCAGCTATTCACCCAACATCAAAGACCGGCGCGA
>CALBOC010000026.1 GCA_937896705.1 uncultured Micrococcaceae bacterium
TTGCAACTTCCAGATCGGCCTGAAAACAGCGCGTATTTGCAGAGCAAACGCCAGCGCATGAACCACGACGTGCCCAACGGGCACCCCGAGTTGGATCATTCCCTGGAACTGGATGTTTACAAGACGATTGCGACTCACGATGAAGTGATCGCGCAACTGGCACAAAGTGAAGACGGGTTCATTGCCGCACGCACCGGGGACGCCGAGTTCGTCTCCGGTGAGCTTGATCGTCGTCACCTGCACTGCATGCGCGCCGCAGTGGGAGCCGTCCTGATCGGGGTGGGCACCGTGGCGGCCGACAACCCGCAGCTAACGGTCCGTGCCGTCGAAGGTGAAAACCCGGTGCGAGTGATCCTGGATCCACGGGCACGCGTGCCGCGGAACTCGACCGTCTTGCAGTCGGGTGATGCCCCGACCCTGTGGCTGGTCGGTGCTGATGTGCGGATCGATGAGGAACTGGCTGATCACGTGACCGTAGTTCAGCTGCCGCCATCTGCCACGGCAAAGATCGATCCGCACGCTGTGATTGCGCTGATTCGTCAGCACGTTGCCGGTTCGATCTTAATTGAAGGCGGCGGACAAACGGTGTCCGAGTTCTTGTCAGCCGACGCGTTGGACCGTCTGTTTTTGACCAAGGCACCGGTGCTGATCGGTGATGGCGTGCCTGGTATCCGGTTCGAAGGTTCCGGTCAGATGAGTAAGGCCCTGCGGTATCCGTTCCGGCGTTACATCTTCGGCCAAGACGTCTGCACCGAATACATGCTCAGCCCCGCAGCCCGGGAACACTCCGCGCAGATGCCCGCCCAACTGCGCGGCGTTCAGGATCCGGACGTCGTTGCCGAAGCTCAGCCGTCAGCCTGAGCCAACGGAAGCCAACACATTCAAAATGGTGTGGGCAGTGGCCTGCCAGCCATAGGATAAGCGCTGGCGGGCCACTTGTGCGTCAGTCTGAAATGTTTCGCGCAGGCTGGGCTCGGTCAACCACCGTCGCAGCGCGTCGACCCACGCGGCTTCTTCAAGCTCCAGCGCGGTTCCGCCACCCAGTGCCTCTTCGGCACCGGTCCCCGCGGTGACCAACGCGGGAATGCCCGCTGCGGTGGCCTCGCGTACAACCAGGCCAAACGTTTCGGCTCGCGAGGGGAAGACCAGCAGGTCAGCGGTGTCGTAGAGTGCTGCGAGCGCGTCCGCATCTAACTCACCAGCCAGGGTGGTTCGCGATCCAGGCAGCTGCGCTAGGTCGCGCCGGAGTTCCGCGGCATAAGCAGTATCGGTGGCTGGCCCGGCAAAGGTGCAGTGCCAGTCGGTGAGCCCCAGCGAATCGAGCTGGCCGAGGACGTGTGCCAGGAAGCGCTGGTTTTTATTGGGTTCGATCCCGCCCACGCTGATGAAATGGCGGCCTTTGCTGCCCGTGGCCACCGGTCGGGGTTCGACCCCAGGAGCGGCCACGGTCACCTCAATCCCGTGACGCTGTTCCAATGCCTCAGCTGCGAAGCGACTCGTGGCAACAACGGCATCAGCGGCTTTGAGACAGTTGCGTTCACGGTCTCTGGCCGTTGGGGATTCGGCCAGCGCATGCACGAGTTGGACGATTGGCACGTGTGCACAGACCGGCGGCTCAAGGGAACACCCGATCAAACCATCGAGCAACACGGGCCCATCGAGCCGGCGTATCAGGTCGTTCAACGCCTGCACATCTGCCCGTATCGGGTGGGGCCAGGCGCCGGGTATTTCGTGGCGTTGGATCTGACCGGCCGCGGCCTCCACGACGGCGTGGTTGTACCGCAGTCCCCCGCTGATTCTGCCGAGCTGGGGCTCGATCAGGTGGAACATTACTGACGATCGGGCACGGTGTAGCTCACGCGAGCCCGCGGGTTTTCGTGGATGGTCACCGAGACCCCGATCTCGGGCACATCAGCCAGGTCGGAGGCAAGCTTATCGCCGATGTATTGGGCGATAACTTCAGATGTGGATAGCCGTCCCTTGAAGTCCGGGTGGGAATCGAGATCCGCGTAGCGCAGCGGTTCGAGTGCATCGTCCAACAGTTTGGTGGCGTGGCCGATATCAAGAACAACGGAGTGCTCATCCAATTGCGGCCGGGTGAAAGTCGCTTCCACGGTCAGGGTGGCGCCGTGCAACTGCTGGGCCGGGCCGAAGAATTCGTTGGGCAGACTGTGAGCAATCATCACATAGTCATTGACGGTCAGACTAAACATCCGGTATTCCTCTTTCTATGTCGTCGTATGTAAAAACATGGCATAGGGTTGCGGCGGCGAACTCACCGGGTTGCGTCACGGCGTCCATGACTCGGGGCAGCTCGTGCCAGGCTGACACCCCGGTGATGAGGTCATCAAAGCGCGCATCGGTCAGTGACTCGAGACCGGCTTGCTGACGTTGTTTGGTAGTACGTCGGTGTCGTTGTCCAACGGCCACTTGGCCGACTTGACTTGCAACAATGTTGAGCCGGCGGGCGTGAAAGTCGGCGCCCAGTGGAACGGCCGGTGAGTTTTCACCGTACCAAGATGCTTCAATGACGGTTCCGTCGTCTCCGGTGATTTCGAGGGCGCGAGTCAGGCCTGCTTCGTGACCGGACACATGAATGACGAGATCGCAGTCTGCGGATGCGTCTTCGGGAGCTACGGCGGTGAGGCCCCAGCTGCTGATCAATTCGCGGCGTGCCGGGTTGGTTTCAAGCACTTCGAGACGCTCTAGCGGGAACCTCGAAGCTAGCAGTGCGGTGGTGGCACCGATCATCCCGGCACCTACAATCGCGATGCGATCCGCATAGCGCGGGGGCTGTTGCCACAAAATATTGATAGCAGTTTCAGCGGCACCGGTGAGCAGTGCCCGGTGATCTGAAATATCATCGGGGATCACCAAAAGCTCGGTTGGGTCCACCACGTGATGGCTGTGGTGCGGCAAGAGGCCGAAGACCCTCTTATCCAGCCACTCGTCCGGGCCCTGATCGACGACACCCACGCCGAGGTATCCGTAGGAGACCGGATAGGGGAAGTCACCTAGCTGGTGCGGGGCTTGCATTAATGCGTCGACGGCGGGTGGCACCTGGCCGTTGTGCACTAAGGTCTCGGTACCTTTCGAGATGGCCGATGCGGTGGTGCGGATTCGCACCTGATGCTGGGTGTCGATGGTCGGAGTATCGACTTGCCGCCAACGTCCTTGACGTGGAGATTCCGTCCAATATTGCCAGGCCATGAGTGCATCCTACTGTTTCC
>CALBOC010000027.1 GCA_937896705.1 uncultured Micrococcaceae bacterium
CCACCGTCGGTGGGAATGCGCATTACGAGTTTGCGTTGTTCACGAACGACCTCCATTGGGCCGTCTCCAGTACGAGGCTTCATTGCAGCCATTCTTATTCCTTTCAATACGCGCCGTAACCGCGGCGCGTGCGGTTGACATTACTTGGGTGCTGATTCGTTGGCCTGTCGTGTGGAGTCCTCGACCGCTTTGCGTAGTTCGACGATTTCCTGATCGCGAGCTGCCAAAGTTGTGGTCAACCGATCCAAGACCTGATCGACTTGATCGGTGCGGTATCCTCGCAAGCCAACTGCAAAACGAATGTCTTGAATATCGTGGGCGGATAGCTCTTCTGCATCCGGTAAAAGCACCGGTGGCAATGTGGGAAGTGGCTCAGCGAGCGGTTTGACCAGCCGCTGATCGCCACGGATGATAATGAGTGCTAAAAATCCGATGACGAGCACGCCCAACACCAGAATTTCTATCATCAATATCGCATCGCCCATGCAGCTATTATCTCACGAATTGGCCAACTGTGCTTGTCGGAAGCCACAACGTGTTACTATCTGGCGAGTCAGTGTGCACTTCGGCCACGTCAGAGGCGATCACGTTGGCGGCTGAAGACCATAGCCGCGATGCTGGGATGCCGCAAAGTCGGAAGTGCGATAATGTCTGAACGTGGCCATTCCTCAACACCATCACCTACGCGCCCGTGGGCGCGTAACGGTCGCCCTGACGGCTCTCCTAGCGCTGACCGGATGTACCGGCGATGACGGCACGGTCGTCGATGAGACATCCGCGGCGCCCCAAGAGATCATGAATATCGGTGTGGCGATGCCCTCACCCGGACTGGTTTCTGGAATCAGTCCTACCGAAGTCAGCGGTGTTGAAGTGGATCTCGCTACGGCCGTCACGCAGCGCATGCAGACCCTCCCGCCGGGTGCCGAAATCACGTGGGTGCCCACCGGTGCACAGACGGTGGCCGAAGAGCTCGCCGCCGGCGAGCTTGATCTTGCAATTGGCCAGTTCAGCGAGCACGATTTCCCAGCCAACGTCGCCCGAGTGGGGCCATATCTTACCGCGCAAACCGGTGTACTGGTTCACCAGAAACCTCCCGAAGAGGATGCCGCATCCCTGGAAGTGTTGCAACCGACGATCGTGGACTCGTTCGAGCAGCTAGCCGAGGCGTCCAGCTGTGTGGTGGCCGGCTCGATAGCTGCCACTGCTGAGGTGGATGGGGCCGTGGTTGAACCTTCGGTGGCAGAATGTGAGGTCGGGATGCGTTCCGGGCGCTACGAGGCCGTCCTGGCCGACGATGTGCAGCTAGCCGGGCTGCTGACCGATCCGGTGGCTGCGGCTCGTTATGA
>CALBOC010000028.1 GCA_937896705.1 uncultured Micrococcaceae bacterium
ACCAGCGTCGTATGCTGGCTAACCTGTCGGTGAGCCTGTTCGAGCACAAGTCCATTAAGACCACGCTCACCAAGGCCAAGCGCCTCCAGCCGTACGCAGAACGTCTGGTCACCTACGCAAAGCAGGGCGATCTTGCTTCACGTCGCAAAGTGCAGGGCCTCATCGCCGGCAACTCGCGCACCAACAAATCCGTTGTGCACGAGCTGTTCACCGTGATCGGCCCAGCAATGGCACAGCGTGAAGGCGGTTACACCCGCATCACCAAGATCGGTAACCGCTCCGGCGACAACGCGCCAATGGCAGTTATCGAACTGGTCATGGAACCAGTTTCGCCAAAGCAAGCCGTTGTTGCTGAAGCTGAAGGTGTCGCTGCAACCGCATCCGAAGACACCGCAGTAGAAGCAACCGAAGCTGACGAAGCCCAGGTTGAAGACACCACGGCAACTGCAGAAGAGACCCAAGAAACTTCCGACGACGCCGAACAGGCCGAAGAGGAAAACAAATAAGTCTCGCAACATTGTTCTAGGTCTCAAGCCCCGCCATCGAGCGGGGCTTGAGGCTTTAACGCCCCGGTCACCGACTACACTGACACCTATGCACGACACCGCGACGCACCGCATCAGGATCGATCTGGCCTACGACGGGACTGACTACCACGGGTGGGCGACACAACCCGGCCTGCCGACAGTCCAAGAAGCGGTCGAAACTGGGTTAGCTACGATTTTTCGTCAGCCGATTTCGGTCACCGTGGCTGGACGCACGGATGCCGGAGTGCACGCCGCTCGACAAGTCATCCACTGCGATGTGCCCGTCAACCGGTGGGAGAAACTACCCGGGAACAATCCCGCACGCCCGGCTGACGTAGCGCTGGTGTCCAAGCTCAATGGCGTCCTAGCCCGTGAAGCGGGCGCCATTCGCATCCTCACGTCCCGCATCGTCCCGTCGGGGTTTGATGCCAGGTTCTCAGCGCTATCACGCAGCTACCGATATCGGATTGCACTCGGCGATCCTGACCCGCTGACCCGGCATTTCACGTATCATCACCGAAAGCCTCTAAACGTCGACACCATGGCAGCAGAAATTGCCGGACTACAAGGACTGTATGATTTTGGGTCTTTTTGCAAACCTCGACCGGGTGCCACCACGCTGCGTACGCTGCAGCTCTTCGAGCTGGAAGCCGACCGGGAGACCCTCAGCGTTCGGCTGCGTGCCGACGCGTTTTGTCATCACATGGTCCGGGCCCTGGTGGGTGCGCTGCTGCACGTGGGCGATGGCACCCGTATACCAGGCTGGTTACGTGACCGGCTAGCCACACCCGTACGAGATTCTCATATGAGCCTCGCCCCGGCCCACGGACTGGTGCTTGAGGCCGTGGAATATCCACCCGACGACCAACTGGCGGCACGTGCTGCCCAAACCCGAGCCCGACGCACTACTTCGCGGCAGACTTCCGACTGATCCGGGCTGCCGCGTCAGAAATAACGGCCACGACCGCCGCCGTATTAGCGGTGACCTCCTGCTGGTCAGTGACCAACTCGAGTCGGGTCGTGGGCCGGGTAGTAATCGGGGTGGTGACCACCCCGGGAAATGAAAACGAGGAAAAGGATGCCGGCAAAATCGATGCGCCGACGCCGGCGGCAACCAGGCCCATCACATTCTCCTGGTTCACCGCACGTTGCACAACCCGCGGCGGGTGGCCCAGGTGATGGAAGATCTCCATAATATTGGTGACATAACCTGGCATCGACTGGTAGGGAAAGAGGACCAGCGGCAGGTTGATGAGATCTTCCGGCGACACGGCCTCTTGATTAGCCAGCTCGTGATTTGATGGCAGCACCGCGACCATCTGTTCGGTCAGCAGAGTCGTGAACTGAAGTCCGGACTGTAATGGTGCATCGCGCATAATGCCGATATCCAAGCGGTTCTCTAATAACGCTTCAACTTGTTCACCGGTCGCCATGGGCTGTAAGTCCAACTGGATACCGGGGTGCTGGAGCCGTACATCGCGCACCCCAGCGGGAATGAGCTCATAACTTGCTGAGGAGACGAACCCTACGCGGACCCGCCCGCGACGTCCCGCCTTGATTTCTCGGATATCCTCGACTGCCTCATCAAGGTCCTGCAGAATCGGTCGGATCAGATCCTGAAAGCGGGCTCCCTCGGCTGTCAGCGACACGCGACGTGACGTGCGGTCGAATAACGTCACCCCCAGCTCCTCTTCCAGCCGTTTAATATGAACGGTCAGGGGTGGCTGAGAGATATGTAACCGAGCAGCGGCACGACCAAAGTGCAGTTCTTCGGCCACAGCCATAAAGTATTCCAGTTGACGTAATTCCACGGTGCTTCCTTCTAGTCGGAACGCAGCAGGCCGACCGCTATAACTCTATCGCACCACGTGACAGTCCCAAGTGCCCCACGAGTCGTGACCCGTGTGAACAATCTGGCGTATACGGTTCGCCGTACGACTAGTGGTCGAAGAATTCTTTCGCCGGAGAAATGGTCGAGCGCTCGCGCAGGTGAAAAAATTGGTGCATGGCAACAACACCCAGGATTACTCCCAATATTTGGTTCCAAGGCAACGCTGGGGAAGCAGTAGAATTTTATCTGGCGACCTTCGGCGGGGACTCCGAAATACTTAAAACGGTGTCTTACCCGGAAACAGGTTTGCCGGATTTTCAACGCGAGTTCGCCGGCCAGATATTAGTATCCGACTTCTCACTGCGGGGTTACCGGATGACCGCGCTTAATGCCGGCGAAGAATTCACCCCGAACCCGGCGATCTCTTTTACGCTCAATTTTGATCCCGTACAGTACCCTGATGCTGACGCAGCACGCGCTGACCTCGATGCGCTCTGGCACCGGTTGTCGGCTGGCGGACAGATGCTGATGCCGCTGCAAGAATACGACTTTAGTCGCCGGTACGGGTGGGTCCAAGACCGCTATGGTGTTTCGTGGCAGCTGATCCTCACCGATCCAGAAGGCGACCCGCGGCCGTTTATCATGCCGACGTTTATGTTTGGTGGAAGCCACCAGAACCTCGCGGCCGAAGCCATCGACTATTGGACCGGCGTGTTTCCGAACTCGTCGCATGGTGCGCAAGTTCGCTACACCAAGTCGGCTGGTCCCGCCACCACAGCCTCGTTGATGTTCAGTGACTTCACGCTCGATCAGCAATGGTTCGTTGCCATGGATTCAGCCGTGGAACAAGATCACACCTTCACCGAAGGGCTCTCGCTATTAGTCGCGTGTGAAGACCAGGCAGAGATTGACTACTACTGGGAGGCGCTCTCGGCCGTACCCGAAGCCGAACAGTGTGGCTGGTGTAAAGATCGGTTTGGGGTGTCCTGGCAGATCGTGCCCCAGCAGATGGATCAGCTCATGCAGCACCCGGGTGCTTATCAGCACATGCTGAGCATGAAAAAACTCGTGATCGTCGATATCTGACCCTGTCGCGGCCCCATCGTGAGCTCACGTAGGTCGCCGTCGTGACGAAGCACTCGGGACGATTTGGTCACCGAGGCTGATCCGTAGTATTATGGGTAGCTGTTGTGCGTGTCCTCCCGGATCGCAAGCGCAGCAGGGCCCGACGTCGTTGCATCGTCGATGGGTCGTTGCGGCACCGGGAAGATCGGACCCGGCTTCACGCCAGCCCTCACCTGGTGTACCGGAGATGCACTGTCAACTTAACAGCAATGTCGCGCAACAAATTCTCACGACCGTGCGATCCATTGCTGACCGAACCCGACATACGAAGGCTAAACATAGTGCGTACGTTTACACCAACGCCAGACGACGTAGATCGTCAATGGCACGTCATTGACGCCACCGATGTGGTGCTGGGGCGTCTTGCCAGCCAGGTGGCAACGCTGCTGCGCGGCAAGCACAAGCCCACTTTTG
>CALBOC010000029.1 GCA_937896705.1 uncultured Micrococcaceae bacterium
TGTCACTTGCTGCCACGATGAAACACCGGCGATACGACTTCAAACCCTTGGCCGGTCCCCAAACCGGGATCGTCATGTTCGACAAGACCTCTACCCGGACCAGGGTTTCTTTTGCGGCGGGCTTGAGCGAGCTGGGAGGTAACCCCTTGCTCATCAACCCGGGAGAATCTCAGCTGGGACACAAAGAATCGATTTATGATTCGGCAAAAGTCTTTGAACGAATGGTCTCCGTGGTGATCTGGCGGACCTTTGCTCATTCAGGCATCGTGGAACTGGCAGAAAACTCCTCGATTCCGGTTATAAACGCGCTCACAGACGACTACCACCCGTGCCAGGTGCTCGCTGACCTCCAGACCATTCGCGAAGCCAAAGGGACTACTACTGGTCTGAGTATGACCTACCTGGGCGATGCGGCCAACAATATGGCCAATTCGTATCTGCTTGGTGGTGTCACGGCCGGTATGCATGTGCGAATTGCCGGCCCCGAGGGCTACCTGCCCGATCCGACTGTCGTCGAAGCCGCTCAACGACGTGCCGCCGAAACGGGTGGTTCAGTCGCCATCACAACCAATGCCCAAGAAGCCTTGGACGGAGCGGATGTGGTTGTGACGGATACCTGGATTTCGATGGGCCAAGAAGACGAGACCGAACTTCGGATGAAACTCTTTGAAGACTATGCGGTCGATAACAAGGCCATGGCACTTGCCGATCACGAGGCCATTTTCTTGCACTGCCTTCCGGCGTATCGCGGCTACGAAGTAGCGGCCGAAGTGATTGATGGCCCACAGTCCAGAGTCTTCGACGAAGCCGAGAACCGGCTACATGCCCAAAAAGCTCTTATCGCATGGCTACTGTATGCCTCGGGACTAGCAGAAATCCCTTCCGGTCTCGAGCTGCCACAGGCTGTAGCATCACGTTCTCAAGTAGTGTGACATGGCCGCTCCCATGACCAAAGTCGCTCGTCAACATGAGATCCGGAGCGTGCTGTCCAGCCAGCGGATCCGGTCCCAAGCCGAGCTAGCAGAGGTCCTGGAAGAGCGGGGCGTCTCCGTGACGCAGGGGACCTTATCCCGGGATTTGGTTGACATTGGGGCCACTCGCATCCGTGACGAAGCAGGCCAGATGGTATACCACGTTGCCGGTGACGACACTTCCGCGACCCCCGGTCAGGGCGCACAGGCTGCGGAAAATGCTGGTGCACGCATGGCCTCCCTGTGCAGAGAGCTCCTCCTGTCGGCTGAAGGATCGGCCAACGTGGCGGTTCTTCGCACACCGCCCGGGGCCGCACAGTTTCTTGCCTCGGCGATTGATCAAGCCCGGTTATCCCGCATTTTAGGTACCATCGCCGGGGATGATTCGATTATGGTCGTCACACGTGCCGCTGATGGCGGTCACGCTGTGGCTTCTGATTTCATTGCCTACGCGGAGCAGGATCCGCGTCTTTAGACACCACACCACAGCAATCGTTCGGTAGGCACGTACCCGCCGAACGATTGTTGTGGTGTGATCTTGGTGTCGTCTAGAAGGACCAGTCCAGATCCGCAATCTCTTCTTCGGGCGGAGCCTCAAAGACCTCGACCTCATCGATGTCAGAAAAACCATGGGTTGCTGTGGAGTCGCCCGTGGAAGCGTCTACCTGCACCAGGTCTGATGTTTCCTGAAGGAAATAGAATTCCACGGTCTCTGCTCCCGTGTAGTGTGCCGTCTCGCCATCAGCCGTTGCCGGTACGACATACTTGTAGACGGCTTGGTCATCGAGTTCAGTCTCTTCGACCTCAATGTTCTCGCGCTCTTCTTCGGAGAGCCCTTCTATGAGTGAGAAAGTGGTCTCAATGATGCCATCGAATTCCTGGGTGTATTCACTTAGGCCATCTTGCTCGGCTTCGGGGACCTCGATCCACTGGCCAGCTGTATCAACCTCTCCCAGGATCTCGTTTAGGGCTTCATCCTTAAGGTTGAGCCGTAGAAATGCGCTGGTTTCATCGACGGCACGTACTTCGACATCAGCCTGCGGCATTTCTAACATAATGTTGTAATTAACCTGGTCGGTATGGCTGGCAAATTCGCCCAATTCCAGTTCGTCACCGTGTACACCGTCGGGATCGGTGACCGTGTAGGTAAACGATGTGGCGTCTTCCATCGTCTGCCGGGCTTCTGCGGCGATATCGGTCAGTGCAGGAGGGCCGCCCCCGCATGATGACAACGTCAGTGCTGCCACGATGCCGAGCCCGGTTGCCGTGAACCGATGGGCTGGGCGAGACATGATTTGAGTCAAAATTCCTCCTAGATTAGACCGCTAGGTCCGAGTGTATGACGGCTCGATCCAAGTTATTTTTGATCGCCGGAACGTGCTGAATGCTGTGCCTCGTAAGCAGCTAAGAATTCTCCCATATTGTCCAGACCCATCGCAGAAATTGTTGCGCGAGCCGACTGCGGACCGAGATCTGGATCAGCGCCAGCGTCAAGTAACTGACGCGCAATATTTTCATTTTGCATGAAAATCGCGCAGGTTAAGGCTGATTGACCCCGGTTATTGAGGATATTAACATCGGCCTGACGTTCTATCAGCGCCTCGACGATTGTGGATTGTTCCCGGTAGGCGGCCAAAATCAAAAATGTATCGCCATTATGGTTCGTCAGATCCACCGGGATGCCTTGATCGATGGCGGAAGTAAGCGCCACGACCTTACCTTCCCGCGCGTAGTCGAAGAGGGAATTCAAAAACTCGATTTGCTCATCGGTGAGCTCTGGGTGATTTTCGGACTGGTTTTCTGTCATGCTGTCCAGTTTAGACAATTTCTCCATCCCTGACTTGAGCGAGCGCTAGTCCTAGTCGCTTGTAGCGGCGCTCAGAGTCGGCGTTACCCCTGGAGGGGCCGTCCTTGAGCCTATCCAAGACGCCAAGAGGGTAGCGGGGCTTTCGAGATTCCGAAATGTTGGTAGTTTTGACTCAGACAGTAAATGCGGAAGAGAAGGTTGCAATTTATGGCTGAGGCTCAATCACATGGCACAAACGAAGGTTCGCTTTGGGGAGGTCGCTTTTCGGACGGACCGGCCGAGTCGTTGGCTGCGCTGAGCAAATCTACCGATTTCGACTGGCGACTTGCACGCTATGATATTGCAGGCTCACGAGCGCACGCCCGTGTCTTGAACCGTTCCGGACTTCTGACAGATCAAGAACTGACTGACATGCTGGCTGCCCTAGATGCACTGGAGCGAGACGTAGTTGACGGCAGTTACCGTGCAGCTGAGTCGGACGAAGACGTCCATGGCTCCTTAGAACGTGGTCTGCTGGAACGAGCGGGCGAGACCCTCGGGGGCAAGCTGCGGGCCGGTCGGTCGCGGAACGACCAAATCGCGACGATGGGTCGCATGTTTCTTCGGGACAGTGCCCGCAATATATCAGCTGACCTGCTAGAAGTTGTCGATGCGCTCATCACCCAGGCAGAGAACCACCCGTACGCTCCGATGCCCGGTCGCACCCACTTACAACACGCTCAGCCTGTCTTGTTGTCCCACCATCTTTTAGCTCACGGCTGGGCCTTCTTGCGCGATTTACAACGTTTCGTAGATTGGGATCAGCGTGCCGCGGTGAGCCCCTATGGATCTGGTGCGTTAGCTGGGTCATCCCTTGGCCTTGATCCAGTGGCTATTGCTAAAGACCTGGGTTTTGAATCTGCCGTGTGGAACTCCATCGATGGCACAGCATCCCGGGATGTGTTCGCCGAGTTCGCGTGGATTGCCTCGATGATTGGGGTGAACCTCTCGCGACTGTCGGAAGAGGTCATCTTCTGGGCGACTAAAGAAGTGAACTTCGTGACGCTGCACGATGCGTATTCGACCGGCTCTTCCATCATGCCGCAGAAAAAGAACCCAGACATCGCGGAATTGGCCCGCGGCAAATCCGGCCGTCTGCTCGGAGACTTCACCGGATTGATGACCACACTTAAAGCGCTGCCATTAGCCTACAACCGCGACCTCCAAGAGGATAAAGAACCCGTTTTCGATGCGGCAGACACCCTTGAGTTACTCTTACCTGCGTTTGCCGGGCAAGTCGCCACTTTAACCTTCAATACCTCACGAATGGCCGAATTAGCGCCGGAAGGTTTTGCGCTGGCAACTGATATCGCCGAATGGCTGGTCCGCCAGGGCGTCCCATTCCGGGTAGCACACGAACTTGCCGGTGAAGCCGTGCGCGTTGCTGAAAATCGAGGGGTGGAACTTTGGAATCTCACTGACGAAGAATTTGCCAACATTTCAGAACATCTCACTCCCGAAGTGCGCGAAGTGCTATCTACCGAAGGATCACTGACTTCTCGCTCAAGCCAGGGAGGCACCGGGCCAGAAGCAGTAGCCGACCAACTCACCGAGTTTAAGCGGCAGTTGACCGACATCCGTGAGTTTATCGCCACAAATCCTACCGGTCTGCGCTGAGTCATAGCTAAGCTAGTAGGTTGATGTGAGCTAGTGCTGGCGGAATATGCCAGCAGTAAAGGAGCCTTGGTGACCGACGAACACGGGTCCACCGGTACGACCTCGTGGTACCAACACGAGTTGGCAGCTGAACGCGAGTATATTGCGAAACTCTACCGTCGCCTCGATACGTTGCGTGAAGAAAAACAACGGCAGCTTGCACGAGTCCAAGCCCAAGGCCTGCAAGGTTCGCTCCAGAACCAATCCGAACGCGACTCTTTTGCCACGCTTTACCGGGATCGGATTAACCAGCTCAATGCGGTTGATGAGCGTCTGGTCTTCGGTCGGCTTGATACCACGCACGATGTTACTCGACATATTGGACGAATAGGTTTAGCCGATGATGACCGCTCGAGACTGTTAGTTGACTGGCGAGCACCGGAAGCCGCCCCTTTCTATCAAGCAACGGCAGCACACCCTCAAGGAGTGGCACGGCGACGGCACATTATGATGAGCGGTCGCACGGTGGAGTCATTTGAAGATGACGTTCTGACTTCCGATAACGAAGACAACGCCTCGCAAGCCTTGTTATCAGCGGTCAGCGCACCCCGGACCGGGGTGATGGGCGACATCGTTGCGACAATTCAGCGAGAACAAGATGAAATTATTCGCGACGATATGCGAGGTGTCCTGGTCGTTCAAGGAGGACCGGGCACCGGTAAGACAGCCGTGGCACTACACCGGGCTGCCTACCTGCTCTACACACACCGGGAGCGTCTCGCGAAGTCCGGGGTGCTCCTGGTCGGACCGTCCGAAGCGTTCATGAACTATATCGACCAGGTCTTGCCATCACTGGGCGAAACCGGTGTGGTTATGAGCTCTCTTGGCAACATCTATCCTGGCATTCACGGGATCCCAGAGACGAGCGCGGAAGCAGCACAGATCAAGGGCCGCGCGGAGATGGCTGAAGTTATCGCCAACGCCGTCAGCTTGCGTCAGCGTTCCATTCCGGAAACTACGTATGTTCATGTTGAAGGCACCCGTCTCCGCGTACGGCCAGTACAAATTCGCCGGGCCATTCACCACGCCCGGGAGTCGGGCCGACCGCACAACCAGGCGCGTGAGGTCTTCGTCGACCATATGGTCAAGACGTTATACGACCAACTGCGTGACATTGTGAGTCCAAAACGCGAGGACGGCTTAGTCAATAAAGCCGACCGCTCGTATTTACGCCAAGAAATTCGTCAGTCGGTAGAAGTACGACGCTTGCTGAATCTATGTTGGATGCCGCTGAGCCCGACGGGCTTGGTAAAGCAGTTACTGTCCACGCCACAATATCTCGTGGATGCCGCCCCTATGTTGAACGCCAGAGAAATTCTGTGCCTGCTACGGCAACCCGGTGCGCCATTGACAGAAGCCGATGTCCCACTTGTTGACGAGGCAGCCGTCGCGTTAGGCGAATTTGGTACGTTAGCGAGCGGTTCCTCGAAAGACCCCCAAAAGCAGCGCAACCTTGAGACCGCTGAAGCCGCTTTGGAAAATATGCATTACACCCTGGAAGACATTGGCGTCGACGGGGTCGTGACAGCGGAGATGCTCGCCGCTGCCCAAGACCCGGAAACGGTATGGCAATCTGTGGCTGACCGGGCTAGGACAGATCGCACCTGGACATACGGCCATATTATCGTCGACGAGGCGCAGGAACTCACTCATATGCAGTGGCGCATGCTATTTCGTCGCTCCCCGCTACGGTCTTTCACGATCGTCGGTGACCTAGCGCAGGCCTCGGGAGCCGATGCGAAGTCGGACTGGTCTACAGTGCTTGCTCCGTTTGCTGGTGAGAGGTGGCGCCAGACGGAACTGACGGTCAATTACCGAACGCCTGCCCGAATTGCCGAAGCAGCAGCTGAAGTAGCCACGCAAGCAGGGCGCCCGGTCACCACCCCCCAGGCGCTGCGTCAAGGGGAGTATGAACCTGAACTTGTGGCGACTACTTCCCAACAGTGCGCTAGCCACGTACTCGAAACCGTTGAGAAGCAGCTCCGCAGAATTCAGGGCGGTCTCGTGGGGATCATTGCTCCCATTCCTGAGCACGAGGCGCTTCACGAGGTATTAGAACGAGCCTATCCGGGTCGCGTGTGGAGAGGGATCGGTCGTCGACGGGATCGTGACATCGTGTTAGTTTCACCTCAGCAAGCTAAGGGCCTCGAATACGATGCGGTGATCATAATCGAACCACAAGACATCGTCACGGCAGCTGGAGGGTCGGTCGGAGATCTTTATGTAGCGATGACTCGAGCCACACAGACATTGACCCTGGTAACTACGGCAACAGTCGAGCAACTGCCCCGGGGTTTGCAGGACATATAAGGCGGTAGCTCTCATCCTTGAGAACGGAAACTGGTAACTTGAACACCGTGAATAACGAAGAGTTTTTGAGTCGACAAGCCAATGATCCTTCTTTCGAGAACATCTGGCAGGAGCTCCAATGGCGAGGCCTTGTCCAGGTTTCCACTGATGAAAGCAAACTCGAAGAAGCACTGGCAGGAGACCCAATAAATTATTACTGCGGATTCGATCCGACCGCAGCGTCCCTGCATCTTGGCCATCTCGTTCAACTGCTGGTGCTCCGTCGACTTCAACTTGCTGGTCACCGTCCCGTGGCACTTGTTGGGGGAGCGACCGGCCTCATCGGAGACCCACGCCAAACAAGCGAGCGTAGCTTGAATACCAGAGAAACGGTGGAGGGCTGGGTCGAAACTCTCCGAGACCAGATCCAGCAATACTTATCGTTCGCTGGCGACAACGGTGCCGTGATGGTCAATAACCTGGACTGGACCGGCGGCCTGTCTGCGCTCGACTTTTTGCGTGACATCGGCAAGCACTTCCGCGTCGGGACCATGGTTCGAAAAGAAATCGTCGCATCACGCTTGGAATCCGACGAAGGAATCTCCTACACAGAGTTTTCATATCAAGTCCTACAAGGAATGGACTTTCTGGAACTTTACCGCCGCCACAATGTCACACTGCAGACCGGCGGATCAGACCAATGGGGCAACCTAACCTCCGGCACTGAGCTCGTGCGAAAGGTCGAAGGTGATCATGTCCATGCTCTTGGTACCCCATTGATCACGAACTCTGATGGCACAAAGTTCGGCAAGTCTGAGGGCAACGCCATCTGGTTGAATGCTGAGATGTGCTCGCCCTACACCTTCTACCAATTCTGGGTCAACACGGCTGATGCAGATGTAATTGACCGGTTGAAAGTCTTTACGTTTCTCACTCGTGAAGAAATCGCGGAGTTCGAACAGAAGGTCGCTGAAGAACCGTTCCGTCGGGAGGCTCAACGCAAACTGGCATGGGAAGTGACCTCGTTGGTCCACGGAGAGGATCAGACCCAACGGGTTATTGATGCTTCCGCTGCGCTTTTTGGTCGTGGGGATCTCCACAGCATTGATGCTCCCACTCTTGCAGCAGCAGGAACAGAACTTCCATTCGCCCCTGCTGAATCGCTGCCCACAGATCCGACAATCATCGATTTGTTGGTGGCTACCGGTTTGGAAGCCTCAAAGTCTTCGGCTCGTCGAACAGTCAAAGATGGCGGAGCGTACTTGAACAATGCCAAAGTCGAGAACCCTGAGCAACCAGTCGATTCCAGCGAAGCGCTCCATGGGAAGTACTTCATCGTTCGCAGGGGTCGGCGCAATCTTGGATTCGTTGACCTCACAGCAGCTATGCACTGAGACTTACATCTCAACAAGCCGATTTCACGGACGAACTAAATAACAAAAGCCAACATATCGGCGGATTCATGCGGTTCTGAGACTCAGATCGTATCGAGTCCGCCGATTTTGCGTTCTGAATTTAGGTGTGTATAGTTATCTCTCGTGCCCAGGGCAGACCGGAGACGGGAAGCGCTGAGACACGAACGGTCTTTTGAAAAATTTATACAGCGATCCACGTCAAGGTGAGAGAAGATTTACTTCTCCGAACGTATATATCTGCGAGTTGAAATGCAGGTGAACTTCGGTATATAGTAAAGAATCCGCACTCGAATACATGAGAGCGGAAGCCGAGTTGACAAACCTCAGAGCAGTTATGCTAAGGTTGCAATTCGGTCCTGATAACTTATCAGATATTGATAGTGGTCAGACACTATCGATTGTAATGATCAGCTATACGGCGGACAATGGCTCAAGAGCTAATAATCCCCAATGTGGTTGACATCACAATGATAGAATTTGACTCTCAGCTAGACGTTGTTTAGTGTTGTGTGTTGCGCCGGTTTTGGTGTGGTTCATGACGGTTTGGTTGTGGGTCGTTGGTTTGCTGCTTGGTGGCTGCTCCTGGTTGGGGTGGTTGGTGAGTGGTGGTGGTTGTTTGAGAACTCAATAGTGTGCCAAGTTTGTTTGATGCCATTTATGTATTGAATGGTTATGCCATGATTGATCATACCTCCGTGTGGTTGGTTGTGGTGTTTGCCAGGGATTGGGCTGTTTCCGGCCTGGTCTGTTTGATTGAATGTTTTCATATGTTTTGTATGGAGAGTTTGATCCTGGCTCAGGATGAACGCTGGCGGCGTGCTTAACACATGCAAGTCGAACGCTGAAGCTCCCAGCTTGCTGGGGGTGGATGAGTGGCGAACGGGTGAGTATCACGTGAGGAACCTGCCCTGAACTCTGGGATAAGCCTGGGAAACTGGGTCTAATACCGGATAGGACTGATCATCGCATGGTGGTTGGTGGAAAGCTTTTTGCGGTTTGGGATGGTCTCGCGGCCTATCAGCTTGTTGGTGGGGTAATGGCCTACCAAGGCATTGACGGGTAGCCGGCCTGAGAGGGTGACCGGCCACACTGGGACTGAGACACGGCCCAGACTCCTACGGGAGGCAGCAGTGGGGAATATTGCACAATGGGCGAAAGCCTGATGCAGCGACGCCGCGTGAGGGATGACGGCCTTCGGGTTGTAAACCTCTTTCAGTTGGGAAGAAGCCCCCTTTGGGGGTGACGGTACCTTCAGAAGAAGCACCGGCTAACTACGTGCCAGCAGCCGCGGTAATACGTAGGGTGCGAGCGTTATCCGGAATTATTGGGCGTAAAGAGCTCGTAGGCGGTTTGTCACGTCTGCTGTGAAAGCCCAGGGCTTAACCCTGGGTTTGCAGTGGGTACGGGCAGGCTGGAGTGCAGTAGGGGAGACTGGAATTCCTGGTGTAGCGGTGAAATGCGCAGATATCAGGAGGAACACCGATGGCGAAGGCAGGTCTCTGGGCTGTTACTGACGCTGAGGAGCGAAAGCATGGGGAGCGAACAGGATTAGATACCCTGGTAGTCCATGCCGTAAA
>CALBOC010000030.1 GCA_937896705.1 uncultured Micrococcaceae bacterium
TAAACGAGTTTGCGGAGTCGTACGAACCGGCCGACACCGAACGTGTCGAGGTTGGGTACGTTACCAGCGCAGCCGACGGAATTGCCCGCGTCGAAGGACTTCCTTCGGTCATGGCAAACGAATTGCTGCGTTTCGATAATGGCATTACTGGACTGGCACAGAACCTCGACCCCCGTGAAATCGGCGTCGTCGTTCTTGGCGACTTCCAAGGCATCCGCGAAGGCATGAAGGTATACCGCACCGGCGACGTACTATCAGTACCGGTCGGTGACGCTTACATGGGGCGAGTAGTAAACCCCATCGGTGAACCAATCGACAACCTCGGTCCGATTGAAGCCGAAGGCCGCCGCGCACTAGAACTTCAGGCACCGGGCGTGACCCAACGTAAATCGGTGCACGAACCACTCCAGACCGGTATGAAAGCCATTGACGCCATGATCCCAATCGGTCGTGGCCAGCGTCAGCTGATCATTGGTGACCGTCAGACCGGGAAAACCGCCATCGGTGTCGATGCGATTCTGAACCAGAAAGCCAACTGGGACTCGGGGGATCCGAACAAACAGGTACGTTGTATCTACGTTGCCGTTGGCCAGAAGGCTTCGACCATCGCATCCGTTCGCGGCACACTCGAACGCGAAGGCGCACTGGAATACACCACCATCGTTGCTGCACCAGCATCTGACCCCGCAGGCTTCAAGTACTTGGCACCATATGCCGGGTCGGCCATCGGTCAGCACTGGATGTACGGCGGCAAACACGTGCTGATCGTATTTGACGACCTGTCCAAACAGGCCGAAGCTTACCGTGCGGTGTCGTTGCTGCTGCGTCGTCCACCGGGTCGTGAAGCCTTCCCGGGCGACGTCTTCTATCTGCACTCTCGGTTGCTGGAGCGTTGTGCAAAACTCTCCGACGACATGGGTGCCGGTTCAATGACCGGTCTACCCATCGTCGAGACCAAAGCCAACGACGTCTCGGCCTACATTCCTACCAACGTCATTTCAATTACCGACGGTCAGATCTTCTTGCAGTCCGACCTGTTCAACGCCAACCAGCGTCCAGCGGTTGATGTGGGCATTTCGGTATCTCGCGTTGGTGGTGACGCCCAAATCAAGGCGATGAAGAAAGTCTCCGGTACGTTGCGTATTGACCTCGCACAGTACCGCGACATGGAAGCCTTCTCGATGTTCGCCTCGGACTTGGATGCCTCCACACGCCGTCAGCTGGATCGCGGTGCTCGTCTGATGGAACTGCTCAAACAGCCGCAGTACACCCCGTATCCGGTCGAAGACCAAGTTGTCTCCATCTGGGCCGGTTCCCGTGGTCACATGGACGACGTGCCAGTCTCGGATGTGCAGCGCTTCGAATCCGAATTCCTCCAGCACCTGCGCTTGAACAACGTTGCCCTCCAGGACATCGCCGAAACCGGCCAACTGTCCGAGGACACCGAACAAGCACTGATCCGTGAGGTCGAAAGCTTCAAGAAGGCCTTCCTCGCCCAGGGTTCCAACTCGCAGGTTGAGCCAGGTCACGAAGAATTCGACGCCATCGAAGACGGCGCTGTCGAGCAAGAACGCATCGTCCGCCAGAAACGCTGATCGACCCTAGCATCAGGTGCCGGGTCTTCCCGGCACCCGCTATAGGTCACAGAAAGGAAAAGCATGTCAGCAGCCGATATTCGGGTCTTTCGCAATAAGATCGATTCGACGACGTCGATGAAAAAGATCTTCAACGCGATGGAACTGATCGCTACTTCGCGTATCGGTAAGGCACGCCAGCGTGTGGCAGCTTCGATGCCCTATGCGAATGCAATTACTCGGGCCGTCTCAGCGGTCGCGTCACAACAAGACATCGAGCACGTCCTGACGTCGGAACCTGAAAATCCACGTCGGGCCGCTGTGCTCATCATGTCCAGTGACCGCGGCCTGGCCGGAGCGTATTCCGCAAACATCCTGCGCCACGCCGAGACCTTGATTGAACGCCTCTCTGATGAGGGCAAATCCGCTGATCTATACCTGATCGGGCGCAAGGCTCAGGCGTACTTCGATTTCCGTCGTCGTTCGTACAAAAAATTCTGGACCGGTTCGACCGACAGCCCTGAATTCGATGTCGCCAAAGACGTCGGCGAAACCCTCGTCGAAGCGTTTTTGACTGACTACGAAGACGGGGGCGTAGACGAGATTCATATCGTCTACACCGAGTTCAAATCGATGGTCAAACAGGACCCCATGGTCGTGCGTCTTCTCCCGCTGGAAGTTGTAGACGAAGAAGTCACCGATGAAACGGAACTCTTCCCACTCTACGAATACGAGCCAGCACCCGAAGAAGTCTTAGATGCACTGCTGCCCAAATACATCGAATCGAGAATCTTCTCCTCGATGCTGCAGGCAGCCGCATCCGAACTGGCCAACCGTCAGCGGGCCATGAGCTCCGCCGGTGATAACGCCGAAGACCTCATCCGTGAATACACTTTGCTGATGAACAACGCCCGTCAGGCTTCCATTACTCAGGAGCTCACCGAACTCATCGCCGGTGCAGACGCACTGGCCGAGTCCTAACGGGCTGACACAGCCTCACTGACCCATATTTCAACATCCACATAGAAGTGAGTTACATGACTGCCACCATTAACGAATCCGGTACCGGGGCCACCACCGGCGCCGTGGGCCGTATCGCCCGCATTACCGGTCCGGTCATCGACGCTGAATTCCCAGCCGATGCGATGCCGGAAATTTACAACGCGCTCAAAGTTCAACTAACCCTCGAAGGCAAAACCACCACGGTGACCTTCGAAACCGCCCAGCACCTGGGTGAAAACATGGTCCGCGCGATCGCTATGCAGGCCACCGACGGTCTGGTCCGAGGTCAGGAAGTCGTCGACACCGGCGCTCCGATCTCGGTTCCTGTCGGCGATGTCGTCAAGGGCCACATCTTCAACGCCCTGGGTGACTCCCTGGACATCGACATTTCTGAACTCGACGTTCAGGAACGCTGGCCAATCCACCGTCAACCACCAAACTTCGCTGACCTTGAAGCCTCCACCCAGATGATGGAGACCGGTATCAAGGTCATCGACCTGCTGACCCCCTACATTCAGGGTGGAAAAATTGGTCTGTTCGGCGGTGCCGGTGTTGGTAAAACCGTACTGATCCAGGAAATGATCACCCGTGTTGCTCGCAACTTCGGTGGTACTTCCGTATTCGCCGGTGTTGGCGAGCGGACCCGTGAAGGTAATGACCTCTGGGTTGAAATGGATGAAGCCGACGTCCTGAAAGACACCGCATTGGTGTTCGGTCAGATGGATGAGCCACCAGGCACCCGTCTGCGTGTAGCTCTGACCGGTTTGACCATGGCCGAGTACTTCCGTGACATCCAGAAGCAGGACGTGTTGTTGTTCATTGACAACATTTTCCGCTTCTCGCAGGCCGGTATGGAAGTTTCGACCCTGTTGGGTCGCATGCCTTCTGCTGTGGGTTACCAGCCGAACTTGGCTGACGAAATGGGTATCCTGCAGGAACGCATTACCTCAACCCGCGGCCACTCGATTACCTCGATGCAGGCCGTGTACGTTCCAGCTGACGACTACACTGACCCTGCGCCAGCCAACGTCTTCGCGCACTTGGACGCAACCACGAACTTGACTCGTGACCTGGCTTCGCGCGGTCTGTATCCAGCGGTTGACCCGTTGGCTTCGACCTCGCGTATTCTGGACCCGCAGTATGTCGGCCAGGAGCACTACGAAACCGCCACCCGCGTCAAGCAGATCCTGCAGAAGAACAAGGAACTGCAAGACATCATCGCGATTCTGGGTGTGGACGAACTGTCCGAAGAAGACCGTGTGACCGTTGGTCGTGCACGCAAGATGGAACAGTTCCTGTCTCAGAACACCTACACCGCCAAGCAGTTCACCGGCGTTGAAGGCTCAACCGTACCGATCAAGGACACCATCGAAGGCTTCAAGGCCATCGCTGACGGCGACCTTGACCACGTTGCTGAGCAGGCCTTCTACAACGTTGGTGGCCTGGAAGACGTTGAGCGCGAATGGGCGAAAATCCAGAAGGAAGGCTAACCTATGGCCGATAACCTTCTGAATGTCGAAATTGTTGCCGAGGATCACTTCTTGTGGTCCGGGCAGGCCCGCTCCGTGTCAGCTCGAACCATTGACGGCGAGATCGGAATCTTACCGGGTCACCAACCGCTATTAGCGGTGCTGGGTGACGGTGAAGTCGTGATCGAAGCTGCCGATGGTGCGGCCGTGACCGCGCAAGCAAATGGTGGCTTCTTCTCGGTGGACAACGATCGGGTGACCATCGCTGCCACGCAGGCGGAGCTGTCAGCCTAAATGCCATCGTGGCTGGCCTGGACGCTACTTGCAGCCGCCCTGATAGCGTTCGTAGTCGTTGTGATATTCGCCTGGCGATTATTCACGCTGCTACGAACACCGGGGTCCTTCAAAGCGCGTCTGGTTTCCGACCATGAGACAAACCAACCCGGTCGACCCGTGGTCGTGTCCTATAACGAGTACTCGGTAGAAATTTTCTCGGTGTACTCGATCTGGCCACGACCGCGCTTGACCGTGCCGCGGCACTATCTGGAAGTGACTCGTGCTCCGCGCCGCACCCGAATTCGGGCGTGGCTTCAGCTCGAGAACACCCAGACCGGGCGGCACATTACGATCGCCGCCGCGCAAGAACACGCCTCCGAGCTGACCACCTGGTACGAATCCGGTCCCGCAGTGGGGATCGGTCACTGGCGGGAAGCGCCCCGCAGGCGTCAGCGACGGCGCTATTTCTAAGCACACATTGCACCGTTGGTTAGTTGGTACGTGGATGGCCTGCTAACCAGGGGTCCTTTGGCTCAATGCCCTCCGGCTCAGATTGCTCTGACCCGGAGGGCATTGTCGTACCTTTAGCGCATCGCCGCACATACCAGTTCGTGATCGACACCGGCCGCCACCAGGTCGTCGTGGATCGCCAGCAGATCCTTGCCACCCGACGCGATCGTCTGCCCGTCGCTAAGGCGCGGACCGTCATCCGGCGTCTCGCTGAGCACAGCGTGCCCGAGTCGGATGGTCCCGGTCGCGATGGGCGCACGTCCCGGCACGCGGGTGGCTGCTGAAGCGTCTGATACCAACCGGACCGCCTCAGGATGGTGTCGAAACCACCACCGCACCAGGTCCGGAGCCAGGTGGAGTCCGTCGGCAATAAGCTCCACGTTCACCCGTTGGGCCTGAGCTGCCTCGAATACCGCAAGCAGCGGACCGGGATCACGATGATGAAACCCCCGCATCGCATTATAGAGATGCGTGATGACCACAGGCCGGCCGGTTAGCGCATAAATTTGCTCTATGGCCTTCCGCATCTGTTCGTAGTTGGCTCCCGTATGGCCCAGCGCCGGTTCAATGTCATGCCGCACGAGTTGTTCGATTAGTCGTGATGAACCGGGCAGTTCGGGTGCAAGCGTCATCATGCTGACCATGCCCGTATCGCGTTGCTGCCCGAGCACCTGGTCGACACAGCGTTGACCCGAGGCACCGTTGGGGAGCTCGAGCACATGGTGCGGATGCGCCCCGGCAAACTCCGGGGCGAGAAAGGGCCCCTCCAGGTGCACCCCGGCCAGCAAGCCAGCTGCGTGCAGCCCGCCCAGCCGGTCGAACGCCTCGGTTAGGGCGGCTAACTCAAGGCTCGGCAGGGAAGCGGTAACCGAAAAAGTGCGTCGTGTTGCCAGCAAGGTCAGGGCATCGCGGATGTGGGGGACCGGCGAGGTCGCGAAATCCACGCCGGCTATACCGTGTATGTGACGATCGGTGAAGGTCTGGGCGCAGGAGTTAGAAGAGTCGGGAGTCGGCATCGTCGACGCCTCGCATTGCATCATAATCCAGCGTGACCGTGGTGAACCCGCGGTCTTCCGCTAGCACCCGAGCCTGGGGTTTAATCTGCTGGGCCGCAAAGATCCCGTGCACGGGCGCAAGCAACGGGTCGCGGTTGAGCAGCTCGACGTATCGGGAGAGTTGTTCGACCCCGTCGATATCTCCGCGGCGTTTTAGCTCGACGGCGACCGTCTCACCGGTGCCGTTTTTCGCCAGAATATCCACCGGACCGATCGCGGTCATATACTCGCGACGAATGAGCTGGTATCCATCGCCGAGCCGGTGAATTTGCTCGGCCAAGAGCCGCTGCAGATCCGCCTCCACCCCGTCTTTGACCAGCCCCGGATCGACACCCAGCTCGTGCGAGGAATCGTGTTCGATCGCATAGACACTGATAATAAGCCGGTCATCGGCTTTCTGGGATTGCACGGTCCACACCGCGGTGATACCTTCATCCGCTTGGGTCTGGGTCGGTTCCGAGACCAAGACTTTGGCCGGCGGGGTCATCCAGTTGAGCGGTTTATACGAACCGCCATCGGAGTGGACTAGGACGGCCCCGTCGGCTTTGAACATGATCAGGCGTTTGGCCGGGGATAAATAGGCGTTCAACCGGCCGGCATAAGTGACAGAACATTCGGCAATGACAAGTCGCATAACGAGCTTTAGTCTAATGGGTGTTTTACGGTTCGTAGCCCAGCGTGGGGGACCGGCGAGTATGTGACAATAGTGTCATGGCTCGGAAGAATAAGCGCCGGCGGGACCAGAACCCGAAACGTGGCAGAAAGCATCGCAGCAGCCCTTCCTCAGGGGTCTCCCGGGCGCTGGCCGCCACCAATTACACCCACGAACAAGCTTTCGACGGAGCCTGGCACGTCCGGCATATTACGGCCTGGCGTGCGGTCAAAGATTACACGTGTCCTGGCTGTTTGGGGACGATACCGCAGGGCCAACCGCACGTGGTGGCCTGGCGCTCGGACTGGTTGATGGGCGACGAAGACGCCGGGCAGCAGCGTCGACACTGGCATACCGCCTGCTGGAAGAACCGGCAACAGGATTTACGCTAGCGCGCATCCTGATAGGGGACATAGAGTTCCCGAACCAACACCAAGATCCCGGCCACGGTCGGAATGGCCATCAGCGCGCCAAGTACCCCCAGCAACGAGCCACCCGCAATCACCCCGATGACCGCCAGTGAGCCGGGGATGGCCACGGTGCGTTGCATGATGCGCGGCGAAATCACATAGGCTTCAATTTGTAAGTAAACGAAGTAGATGATCGCGAAAATCAGCGCGGATTGCCATCCGGCGAGAAACGCCAGTGCGGTGATCACAATCCCGCCGGTTACCGCACCCACCAGCGGAATGAAAGCCATGAACGCCGCGAAAATCGCCAGCAGGGCCACGTATTGCAGCCCCGCGACCGATACCGCGATGAAGGCCACGATGCCGTTGAGGGTGGCCACCAGCGACTGCCCGACCACATAGTGGCCCACCGAAGCGGTGATCTTTTCGGATAAGTACTCTAATCGCTGTCGACGCGAACGAGGTGCTAGCCGGTACATCCAGGATTTGATCGTTGGCAGGGACGCTAAGAAATACAGCGTTAAGACCACCACGATCAGCACCGAGAAGCCGACGTTGAGGATCGCGGTACCGACACCCAAAATGCCGCCCAGCAGATTGCTGAGGTTAGTGCTATCGGCGACAAACCGGTTGACCTCGGTGGTAATGACGGTGGCCACATCAAATTCGTCGTCTATTGAACGGAAGAATTCGGATTCGATAAAGTCCGAGACCACGGTCGGGAGCCGTTGCACAAACTCACTGGCCTGTTCCACGATGACCGGGACCAGCGCGGAAATAAACAGTGTTGCGATACCCACGAGGATGACCACCGCGACCAGGACCCCCACACCTCGTGGCGCCCCCCAGGATTGGATCTTGGACACGACGGGATCCAGACCCAAGGTGATAAAGATCGCTGCCAGAATCCACACCAACAACTGGACATTGGATGAGACCAACACATACAGTGCCAGTGCGAGTCCCACTCCGACGGTGAGTAAGAAGCCGGTGCGGATGGGGCGGGATACGACCTCGGCGGCCACGACCACCGGTGAATCGGAGGCTACTTCTTCGACACCCTCCACGATCGGTGTGGTGGGATAGTCTTCGGGCTCGGGCAGGGTGAATTGTTGCTGTGCACGTCTGCCGGCCATCCGGCCCCGGGCACCAGCAACCCGCTGCCTGAGGTTCTTCAGCGCCTGCGCCACGTTTTGGCGCGGTGTTGGTTTATCGACCACGCTTAACACATTACGGCAGCGGGGTAGCAACCGGGCAGACCTAAACGGCGCGGTGGGCCTCGGATTGCTACTATTATGGAAAGCTAGCCGGGTGGCATCTGCAGGGGTGCGCCAAACCAAAAATTGGATGAACAAAGGTGACAGATTTTGAAATCTCTGGGCGGTATCGGTGCCATTATTCTTGGTGTGGTGGCGATCTTAATATCCGTTGGACTCCAAACAATCTGGGCACCGCCGGCTGAGTTCAACGCGACCACTCAAGACACACAAGATGCGCCCTTGACGATCGTCACCGAAGGCATCGATGTTGATCCGGATAATCCCATCGAATACACCGTCTCGGGGGACGGCGAGTTCACGTTGATGTACGGTCAGCTCCGAGACATCGAAGCATGGGTTGGCGATGCCGCCCATAACCGGATCGACGGGGTCAACACTGATGTGGCGCGTGGCGAAGATCCCACGGTCAATGTCACTTATGTCGATGGTGAAACCGAGGTCCCCAATCCGGCCAATTCGGACCTTTGGTTGGCCACCCAGGAGGTCACCGATGAAGTCACCCAGCGTTGGACCAGTAGCGACGCCGGACAGTGGGCGCTATTAGTCGCCGCCGACGGTACCGCGCCTGCGCCCGCAGAGTTCAGTGTGTCCTGGGTGAATGTTGAACCTGACTCGCCGCTGGTTACCCCGCTAATGATTGCTGGCATCGTGCTGATCCTCATCGGACTAGCGCTACTGATCTGGCGGTTTATTGAATTCCGGCGCCGCGCGAAACGTCCTTCTGGACGCCGTGCCGCAGTTCGAGGAGACTACACCGGCTTGACCGCAGCCGATATGCGGGCCGACACCGACTCGACCCAACAGACCATGTCGGTCCAACAAGTTGAGGCAGGCGAACCGGTGACCACAACCCACGCCGCGCCCGTGCCTGTGGTGGTCGGCGGTGAGGATCCCGATCTGGCCGTCTCCGATCCGGCGACGCCACCGGAGACCTCCCAGGACGAAGACCACGATGAGACCGATACACCCGATGATTCGGACGATCTTAGCGGCGGGTCAACGGCCACAGCTGCAGAAGATCAGCCGGCTGACATTGGCAAGCCTCGAGACAGTGGCTTTCTGCGTCGGATTGTCACTGCGGTAACCGCTCTGGGATTAGCGGCTGGCTTGGGGGCTGTTCCCGCCTACGCCGAGACGACCGAACGTCCAAGTGATGACATTGAACACCAGATCGACGAAGAACAGATTGAAGAGGACGCCGATCCAGAAGAGACCGAGACCTTCCCGGTCCTGGTCGATACGCAGCTTGAACGCATCCTCTACGCGGTAGCGGCCACGGTGCAGCGCGGCGATGACGGACTGGATGCTGACATACTGCCCGGTCGCGTGGCGGGCCACGCGTTGCGAGTCCGCGAAAACTTCTATCGCAACCTGGAAATCGATGAGGACTATGCACAGCCGGAGACCATCGCCTCAGACCAGATCCTCGCCGCGTGGATGGAACGCGATGACGCCTTCCCGCGCACCGTCTATACGGTAACCGCTAACGAAGAGGGCGCTGACATCCAGTTGCTGGCGCTACGTCAACAAG